>CAYHRX010000180.1:0-4751 GCA_964359075.1 uncultured Chitinophagales bacterium | reverse complement strand
CCGCAATTGTAGCATCACTGTGTTGCATCGGACCCATTGTCGTGGCGTTGATCGGCGTTGGCAGCATCGGGGCGTTTTCGGTCTTTGAGTCATATCGACCATATCTGATTGCAGTGACGGCCATCTTGCTTGGTGTGGCGTTCTACCTGACCTATCGGCAGCGGGAAGTGAGGTGCGAGGACGGGACGTGCAAGGTTGAGAGTGCCGGGAAGTGGAACAAAGCTGCCGTGTGGCTGGCGACATTTCTGGCAGCAATTGCGATTGCATTTCCGTACTTCGATATCGTCCCGGCCCATGCTGCTGGCACCCCGGTCATATCGAGTGCCACTGTTGTCCTGCACATTGATGGGATGGATTGCAGAGGTTGTGCGAAAGGACTTGAGGCAACACTTAGCAGGCTTGCGGGTGTTCACAATGCGACAGTCAAATTCGAAGAAGAGAATGCAATCATTTCGTACAATCCTACCCAAGTTCAGCCGAAGACATTTGTCGAGCGCGTTCAAGAGACTGGATACAAAGCAACAATTGAGACTGACAGAGGAGGGGTTGAATAGCATGAACTCATGTTGCAAGCTACCCGTTGAACAAATCGCTATGAACAAGCATAAACCCGGTGAGAGCTGCTGCTTGGTAACAGAACAAACGCCAGCCCCCGCAAGAACCGAATGTCCTGTTTCTCATACCCTCTCAAGAAAGGTACACCGCCGGACAGTTGAGCACATGCTTAAGCCGGGAAAGGCAGCCTCTCTGCGAAGTGTTCAATACTACTATTGTACTGATCCTTCCTGTGACATTGTCTATTTCTCAAACGAAGATGTTCCCAACTTTCTAAAAGAAGATGTAATAGTGAAAGTGTTTACAAAAGACCAAGGCGATGATGTTAATGTCTGTTACTGCTTTGATTGGACCCGTGGTCGAATCAAGGACGAGATTGCCCAGACTGGAAAATCTACAGCGTCAACGCAAATAGCCCGAGAAATCAAAGCAGGCAACTGCGCCTGCGACATCAAGAACCCGAAGGGCGAATGTTGTTTAGGCGATGTCAATTCAGTTGTCAAAGACGTTACCTCAGGGAAAACATTTTCTGCAAAAGCTTGACAGACACCCCCTTTGGAATCTATATTGAGGGCAGTAATTGTGGGTAACGATCATATGAATATAAGCCTGAAAGAGAAAAAGGAAATTCTGAAACGTCTCCATCATATCAAGGGGCAGCTTGGCGGGATCGAAAAGATGCTCGGTGAAAACAGACCTGTGAAGGAAGTTTATGGCCAACTGAAAGCCGCTGAAAAAGCATTGCATCAAGCGCTATACGTCGTACTGGATGACCAGATGAAGAAGCATTTTGCTGAAGTGCTCGCAGAACGTCTTGCTCTCTGCCCCGGAGACTGCGATGATGCCGAACGTTTACAATTTCTGAAGAGCGAGTTTGCTAAACTTGACTTGAAGGAACTCATCGACGAGCTTGCTTGGTTACGCAATTCACTAAACTCTGTAAAACCGGTTCACAGAACAATCCCGAAGGAGGTGAGAAAAAAATGAAGCGAAAACTCGTGCTCGTTCTGAGCATATTAGGAGTGACCTTGAGTGCGTTTGCGTTCTCAGGGTCAAACCCTCCAGCGAACAGTAGTGGCTGTCCACTAAGGGGAACGCCAGCTTGTCCAGACTATCCGGCTTGCTGCAAGTAGATTGCCGGGGCAGTCAGGATCTCAAGGCTCGGCATAACCACCGAGCCTTTTTCTTTACATGCACTCCGGGGCATTGTGTATGAGGTATAGTAAGGAACCATGTCCGGCTAAAGTTCACGAACGATGTTTGTTGAGGCGACAAAGAGGCTCCTACTCCTGACATATCAAGAACCCCAAGGGGGAGTGCTGTCTGGGGGATGTGCGAAAGATTGTCGAGGAACCACTGACAGGGAGGACACTAAGAGGCATTTCTCCTTCAAATTCCTTATGTTTCGGAAACGATTTTGCTTTCTCCTGTGTTATGGTAACAGGAAAAAACAATCTCTCAACAACTCATCCATCGAGCTACTCATGAGCACCACAAAATCCGTCGCCTTGCTTCTATCAATACTTGCACTAGCGGTCAGTCACTTGTCTGCGCAGTCTCAGTCAAAGGCACCAAACTTTAGTCTCAGGGCGGCAGACGGGAAGATAGTTGAGTTGAAGAAGCTTCAGGGCAAAGTCGTGGTGGTAAATTTCTGGGCAACGTGGTGTGGCCCATGCAAGGCAGAGATTCCCGGCTTCCTGGAAGTATACCGGCAGTACAAGTCCAAGGGCCTCGAGATTGTTGGCATCTCTCTCGACCAAGATGGCTGGAAGCCGGTGAAGCCGTTCATCGAGCGCTACAAAATCACATATCCTGTCGTTGTGGGAGATGGCGACCTCGCTGACGCTTACGGCGGCATTCAAGCAATCCCTACAACGTTTGTCGTCGACAAGAAGGGGAATATCGCCACGCGGCATATCGGTTACATGGACAAAAAGAGCTTTGAGAAACTGATCAAAGGATTGCTGTGAGGTCATTCTGAACGGAGCGTAGCGTAGTGAAGAATCTGAACTTCACAAGCACATCGTTGATGTTGACAATGGGCTTTTTGTGCGGCTGTGTTCAGCCCCCCACTGAGCCCACGAACGCCGCCGGCAATCGTGTGCCGGTGATTCAGAATATCACCGCTGACCCTCCTGCCATTCCTATAGGAGCAAGCTCAACAATCACCGTCGTCGCATCTGATCCCGACAACCATCCACTCGCCTATACATGGAGAGCTTCAACCGGCGACATCATCGGGGAAGGGTCGAGCGTGAGATTCTCTGCATCATTCTGCTGTGCCGGTCCGAACCTCGTGTGGGTGACGGTGAAAGATAATGCCGGAGGAGAGACGACGCAGAGCGTTGACATATTCATCTTCTACCGATAACATCCCACCCTGCCATCTTTCCAATGAAACTCCTAACCACGGGCTGCATCATCGTTGCTCCTCTGCTCGCGCACGTCGCGACAGCATGGGCGCAAGGGTGCTGCACGGTGGGATCATCTTCGCTGGGCGGACTTGAGAGCGGCGTTCAGGCATACAAGACCCTCAGCATCAGCGCGAACTATCAGTTCAACTCTCTCACACGGGCTTACCAGGGGACGGAGAAGATTCTCGACCCGCTCCGCAGAGCAGCAGACGTTGGATACTTCAGCCTGCAGTTCGAGTATGGCTTGCAGCCGAAGCTGTCGGTGCTTGCCTCATTGCACTACGCCGGGAAGAGCCGGGAGATCACCGTCGTCAGCGGAACGGGAAGCAACCAGTTCAACGAGACGGTCTCGTTTAGTGGCTCTGGGGTTGGCGATGTCATCGTCCTGGTGAAGTATCAGCTCGTGAAGCCGGGGATCGGCTCACCGTTCGAGCTCGCGGTTGGTGGCGGCGCAAGTTTGCCGACGGGGAGTTTCACAAAGGAACGAAACGGCACACAACTCTCGATTGACCTCCAGCCTGGTACCGGCGCCACAGCAATGATAGGCTGGGTGTTGGTGATGAAGGGCTTTCCAGAGATCGGCGTGAGACTGATTGGGACAGCGAACTACCGCTATGCGGGCACGAACTTCGATGGTTACAGGCTGGGGGATGAAATCCTCGTCCATCTCGGCGGCGAGTACACCATTACAGAGAACGTTGGCGGCTCGATGTACCTGCGTTCGCGTTTCGCGCAGAAGGACTATGCGAACAGGAGAGTGCTTGGCGCGACCGGTGGATCATACCTTGACCTGATGCCCGGAATCAGTTACTCAGATGGGCCGTCCACTGCCCGTGTGTTCGGACAGGTTCCCGTGTACCGGAACGTCCGCGGCATTCAGTTATCGCTTTCGTACATGATTGGCGTAGAGTATCGCTACACGTTTGACGTCAGAGGTTTGGTGGATGTAATCGTGCCGGAATTGTGAGTGGCAAACCATCAGATTCACTCCAACGCCATGATCAACTGCTCGCTTGAAATTCACATCTCCCTGAAGTATCATGAGTGGAGATTCTCGCGGGTTCCCCAACGTCGGTACCATACCCAGTGCTGAAATCGAGTTCGTTGTCCGTTGCTCATCTACTCATTGGTCTCCTTGTAGTCCCCTTCGGCCTCCAGGCACAAACCACGATTCGCTTTGCTGCGGTTGGCGACAATGGTGCCGGCGTGAATACCCAAACGGTTGCCGGAATGATCGCGGGTTGGAGTCCCGACTTCGTGATCACGGTTGGCGACAACAACTACACCTCCAACGATACCACCACGGCACGCTGGGATGCAGAAGTAGGTCAGGCCTATCACCAATTCATCCGCTATCCCGCGGGCAGCACCAGCATGTACGCGCCAGGCTCAACCGTTAACAGGTTCTTTCCGGCTCTTGGCAACCACGATTGGGACGCCGGGATCTCCGGCTGGTATCAGTACTTCGATCTGCCGGGGAATGAGCGTTACTTCGATTTCGTTCGGGGGCCGGTACATTTCTTCGTGATCGACAGCGATCCACGGGAGCCGGACGGCAATACCGCCACCTCAAATCAGGCCACATGGATTCGCTCGCAGCTTGCAGCATCCACATCACGATGGAACGTTGTCTCTTCCATCATACTCCATATACGTCAGCCACTCGCGGGAACAATGCCGCGCTGCAGTGGCCATTTCGTTCGTGGGGAGTGTCAGTTGTCCTTGCAGGCCACGAGCACAACTACGAACGGATCGCGAAGAACGGTTTCCCGTACTTTGTAA
>CAYHRX010000179.1:0-6783 GCA_964359075.1 uncultured Chitinophagales bacterium | reverse complement strand
ACCCAGATGACATCGACCGACTTATGAAGGAGTTCGAGGACGCCTATCATGCAGCATCGGAACATACGGCAGCGGCGTCGAATGCTTCAAAGACTCTCTACGAGCGAGCGATTCCTGAAATGGGTGATGTTCAACGAGCTTTGACCGATGATCAGGTATTGTTGGAGTTCTTTGTAGGAAATGAAGAAGCGTATGCCTTTGCACTCCGACGAGATAAATCTCTCTTCCTGCAGTTGAATCAATCCGCGTCGAACGTCAACTCATCTGTGCGAGCATTCCGAGACCTCTTGCTGCGGGGCAAAACGTCACCTGAGAATGAGTTGTGGAAAGGTCCGGCGTCCTTTCTCTTTCGCACACTCGTTCAGCCGTTCATCGCACGCGGGTTCCTCAAAGAAGGAGACCATCTCATCATCTCACCACATGCCAGACTTCATGAGGTTCCGTTTGCATGTCTTATGGACTCAGGCGGCAGACTACTTGTTGAGCGATACACGGTGAGTTATGTCCCCACAGCATCCAGCATTCTTCTTCAACGGGGAACAACCGAGCCGACCACATTCCTTGCATTTGTACCAGACACGAAGTCCCTTCCGTTTGCAGAACAAGAGGTTGCCGGCGTCCCATCGCGCCTGTTTGCATCCTACAAAGCTCAACGTAACGACGAGGCGTCTGCGTCCGAGCTCATTCAACGGGCACAAGGTTTCGATGTCATCCACATTGCTGCACATGGCAGCATGCACCGGTGGGATCCGCTGTTTTCCCATCTTCGACTCAGCGATGGCCCTTTCGAGTTGTACAAGATTCTTGATCTCAAACTCTCAGCACGGCTTGTAGTCTTAAGCGCCTGCGAAACCGGATACGGAGTAGGGATGATGGGGGATATTGCACAGGGACATGAGGTGGTAAGTTTTCCTCAGGCGTTTCTCTCCGCAGGTGCATCGGCTGTTATTGCGCCGTTGTGGGTAGTAGAGGATGAAGCGACGTCCCACTTAATGGCCTACTTCTATTCCCATTTGGCTTTGATGAAACAGCCAGACCATTCGCTGCCGCCTGGCTCGTTTGCCCGATCTTTAGCCATTGCTCAGAGTCGGTTTGCCAGAGAAGCTGAACAGCGCCGTGGCAAAAGCCATCCATTCTATTGGGCTGGATTCTACTTGATGGGGAATCCAAACTAACCCGCTATTGCCCCTCCTTTCGTACAAAACCCTCCGTATTTCTCCGTGATACATATATAGGAGGGTGATCTCAACCCTCGCCAATCCCGTTCATGAACATCGAAGTAAGGAACGCCATGTATTTCCCGCGCCTTCCGGGCTCTCTTGCACATTGCGTTCTTTTCCCCGTGCTTGCTTTTCCTTCCAACTCAACACCGACATCAATCCTTTGGCTCCGAGACGGACAATCCATTACCCACAAACATATGAACGTTGAGGTATCGACATGAAGCATATGCCTGTTCGAGTTTCCTGCAAGCTTCGTCCTGCTATGGCCGTTCTGTTTATTGCAGCCGCGATCGGCGATGTTGCTCTTTCACAACCGGGTTTTTGGCAATCGCTCAATGGTCCTGAAGGCGGCGTGTGCCAGTGTTTTGCGACCGACAACCAGGGGAACATCCTTACCGGTACTTACTTCGGCGGTGTGTACAAAACAACGAACCGTGGAGGAAGTTGGGTTCGCGTGTCGTACGGGAATTGGGACATCAGAACGATTCTTGTGAACGCGGGTGGTCACATTTTTATTGGAGCCGCCACTTCAGGCGTTTGGAGAAGCACGGATGGAGGAACAACATGGGTTCGACCGTCGAACATCGTGAACGGCAGAACCGTCACATCGCTCGCGTTGAACTTGGCGGGACACTTGATTGCCGGGTGCGCAAGCACAGTAAGCCAATCAGTGTATCGCTCAACGGACAATGGAGAGACTTTTGCTCTCGTGAGTTCGGCGGTGTTTTCCGCCAACAGTGTGATCCGTGAAGGAAACAACTTGTACGTTGGCGGCGATAGAAATGGAGTCATTCGCTCAACAGACGGTGGATTTCTTTGGACAGTCATCAATCCGTCATCGGCGCAATTCAACGGACTCTCAATGACTGCAAATGCGAACTACGTGTATGTTGTAGGGCGCCGAACAGCTACGACCGTTCCCGACTCGTCGTTCATCTATCGTCGATCAATAGCGACTGGCAATTGGGAGTTGGTGCACATCCAAAGCCGCGCGGTCCTGAGAACCATCTCCTCTATCGGCGATACTCTCCTTGCAGCGGGAGACACGACAGTACTCGTGTCGTTCAATGCCGGACAAACCTGGGTTGATAGAAGTCCCCAGAACCAGAATGCAGGGCCACTAGCTGGTTTGTTCCGGTTTGTTTCTTCGCATTGCGAGAGAGACATTCAACTGGGAGGGTGTGCTGGAAGAAGCGTTGCCTTCTCCACCAACTTCGGGCTGACTTGGATGCAATCGTCTCAGGGGTTGCCGAACACACACATCGTTGCAGGGGCTTTCCTTCCTAATAACAAAATGCTGGTCTCCGCTCAGTTCGACGGACTCTTTCTGATTGATGGGATGACCATCACGCGCACGGGGGCTGGCTTGCCAACGAATGATGTTGTTTTATCTCTTGCATCAGATAATGTCAATGTTTACGCAGGAACCGCAAACCACGGCTTGTATAAATCAACCAATGTTGGAGCAACATTCGCTCAGTCGTTGTCCGGATTGAACGCTACCGGGATCGGAGTCATCTCGACCAGAATACCAGGACTCGTTCTGGCAGGTGGGAGGGGGGAGTATCATCATGCTTCCAGTGATGGTGGTTCGACGTGGACTTCTAATCGCCTGCTTGGTGTTACGACGAACATCACAGGGATTGCACCGAGGACCACGAGCGAGTGGTATGTCTCAACCGGCTCATTTGGCGGAAGTGGGTCTGGAAATGGCGTGTACAAAACAATTAACGGAGGCGTATCATGGACTCAACATGGGCTCCTCTTTACACCTCTGATCGGCCTTGATATTTCATATGACGACCGGCTTTTGGCGGCAACTCAGTTCAATGAAGTCTTAGAGGGTAGGGTTGCCACAACAACATGGACATCGTTGCCTAGCCCTGGTGTGGACGTGCGTATCTTCGGCTACTACAGAAACGGAGCCCAATCATTGCGACAAATAGTTGGCGGCTATGATGCTCTCTGCGATAGACCAGCAGGGACACCGGACCCATGGACGAAGCGCGTTCTGGGTGGACTTGAAGTGTCATGGTTTCGTTCCGTGCTTGCGGGGGGTCTGGGCCCGGCATCATTCCCCGGTCAGGTGATTCTCGGCACGTATGGCGGCGGCGTTTTCCAGAGCACTGGGCCACTCACATCGGTGGGTGAGAACAAAAGTATTCCAAGCCAATTCGCGCTTGAGCAAAACTATCCCAACCCGTTCAACCCGGTTACCAATTTTCAATTCTCAATTGCCAATTCTCAATTAACAATTCTAAAAGTGTACGACCTGCTTGGACGAGAAGTGGCGACGCTCGTGAACGAAGTGAAGCGACCGGGAAGATACGAAGTGCAATGGGATGCGAGCAACTTTTCGAGCGGAGTGTACTTCTACAGAATGCAAACGGGAAGTTTTCACGACACGAAGAAGCTCATCCTAGCAAAATGAATCTTTCACCAACAATCGAGGAGTGTAACACCATGAAACCTTTCCACGTATTCATCGGGTTGCTTGCGGAGATTGTCTTCATCGCTTCAACGACAGTCGCGCAGCAATGGCAGCAAACCGCATCGTCACCGAAAGGAAGCGGCATCACCGATCTTGTCGTGAAGCAAAGTAACGGCTATCTGTTTGCAACGACGGGAAGTTTCAACTGGCCTAATGCCGATACCGGCGGCGTGCATCGTTCCACTGATGGAGGCAATACATGGACGCGGGTGTTCCCTGCGTACATCGCCCGCATGATTGCTTTGAAGCAGGACAGCATCCTCTTCGCGAGTGTCTGGCCTACGCCCGCGCAAACCGAAGGCTTATATTACTCCACCAACAACGGCGATACATGGACTCTGACATGGAACGCAGGCCCTGGCAACAACGTCTTCGCCGTTGCCTTCGATTCTGCAGGCTTTAATAATTATGCCTATGCCGGCTCGCGTTTAGGCATCGCAAGAAACACCTTCGGCGGAACCACAGGCGGCTGGAGCGTTATCAGCAATTTGCCATTAGGCTCGTGGGTGAGGGATATTGTATTGGACAAGAGATTCGCCAACAGGAATTATGTGTATGTCGCCGCGCAGCATCCCTCCAACCCAACTTTCAACGGGACGTATTACTCGACAAATCAGGGTCAGTCTTTCACACGCATAGCGATCCCAACCGGCGATACAGTTACATCGCTCATTGTTGTGCGCGATTCTTCTTTTGCTTCTGCCGGATTTGCTGAGGAGCTGTATGAAGGAACGGCAAACGGCAAAATCTATAAGTCAAACCTGGCGGCGCCTACGCCAGCTCCACCTGCGCTTGTTTATACAGCCGCAGGCGGTCCCCAGATTGCTGCGTTTAATGCAATTAATCGGCCCGGTTACGTGAGAGTTTCCGCTGCGTTATACAACGATGGAAGCGGTGGGGGAGGCATAGTCCAAACTACTGATCGTGGGGTCTCATGGATATCACAGAATCAAGGACTTCCTGCAAACGGCAAGATGACGGCCCTGGCGTCCAGGTCTTCAGGTCCCACGAACCTACTGGGCGAAGACGAGGAATATGCTGGAGAGGATGATGAGGATGATAGCCCTAACGGTAACAATAATGCAGGCCGTGCAGATGTTTACCGCCGTGCCATCGGCACAGGCGTCAATCCGATCTCCTCGGGAATCCCCGGAGGTTTTGCTCTACACCAGAATTATCCGAATCCGTTCAACCCGAAAACAGAAATAGTTTATAGAGTCCCGAGTCGAGAGTTCATAGAGTTGAGAGTCTTCGATGTGCTGGGACGTGAGGTCGCAACGCTGGTGAATGAGGAAAAGCCGGCGGGGACATACGAAGTCGCGTTCGATGCCCGCCTGCCCTATGGCAACTCAAAAGCCGGGCAGGCTTCACACTTGTCGAGCGGCGTGTATTTTTACCGACTCAGGACGGGAGACTTCGTGGAGACGAAAAAGCTAGTGCTCCTGAGGTGACGCCAATCCATTTATCCATTACTCCATTCATCCCTCAAGCGTTCTGTGAGAGTAGGTTCTGACAATGAGTCTCAGCTCAATCAACTCTTCACCAACCAACAGGAGAATAGTCATGGACATGCTACAACGTTTCGGACGAGTGGCTATCACTGTGGCCCTTGCCGTCTCTTTCTGCGAAGCGCAATGGGTGCAAACAGCAAGCTCTCCCAAAGGAAGCGGCATCACCGACCTTGAAGTGAAACAGAGCAACGGTTACCTCTACGCCACAACTGGAAGTTTCAACTGGCCCAACGGCGATACGGGTGGTGTCCACCGCTCGACAAACAGGGGAGATACATGGACGAGGGTGTTCCCCGCAAACATCGGAAGAACCATTGAAGTGAAATCCAACGGCCTGATCTTTGCGAGCGTTCGGCCTTTAACGAACGAGGGACTCCACTACTCGAGCAACGACGGTCAGACGTGGAACGTTGCCCTCGATGTAGGTCCGAGCAACAACATATTCTCGATCGCTTTTGACACGCTCTTTGGTCGGAATACCGTCTATGCGGGGAGTCGCCTTGGCGTGCACAGAAACTTGGCCGGTGGAATAGCAGGGTTCTGGACTATTGGCAGCATAGGCTTACCGGGCGCTCCGTATGTGCGTGACCTCGTGGTCTCTCCATATGGACAGGTGATTGCTGCCGTGCAGAATCCCTTCCAACCGTGGACGAACGGTGTGTACTACTCCACCAATCAGGGAGAAACCTTTCTGGGAACATCCGGGATTCAGCAGAGCGATACAATCGTCTCACTCGCCGTCGCCGTTGATTCGTCAACGCTCTCGCCGTTGCCAACCGTATATTTGATCGCGGGGGCGAGCAATGGAAATGTTTGGAGGGCCGTGATCACCAACGCATTTGTGATCGGAACATTTCAGCTCGTGCACATATTTGCCGGTCGTCCAGAAATCGCAAGACTCCGATTCCTTCAGTTTGCGCATCTGGTCTACGCCGCTCTCTTTGCCACGGTCAGCCCATTCGGAGGGATCTATTACAGTGCAATGTTTGGATCGCCTTGGGCTCCTATTATCCTCGGCCTACCGGCAGTACTTGCCATGTCTGCTCTCGCCTATTATCAAGATCCGGTAGATGCATCGCGACCTTACACGCTCTACTCAGGCCTCTTTCTCAATCAGAACAACGGAGCACCAGTGTACAGGCTCACCCTAACAACCGACGTGGGCGAGATTGGCCAGACACCGTCATCATTTGCTTTAGAGCAGAACTATCCCAACCCGTTCAACCCAACGACTACGATTCATTACTCCCTCCCTCCGGGTGTAGGGACGTTGCATGCAACGTCCCTACGAGTGTATGATGTGCTTGGGCGAGAGGTCGCAACGCTGGTGAATGAAGTGAAAGTACCAGGGGAGTATACAGTTGAGTGGGACGCAAATGGCTTCGCGAGCGGCGTGTATTTTTACCGACTCAGGGCGGGAGATTTCGTGGAGACGAAAAAGCTAATGCTTCTGAGGTGACACCCATAGGAGTAATGGACTGATGGAGTGTTGGAGGGTGTCATCAATCCATTTATCCATTACTCCATTCATCCCTCAAGCGTTCTGTGAGAGTAGGTT
>CAYHRX010000178.1:0-6789 GCA_964359075.1 uncultured Chitinophagales bacterium | reverse complement strand
AAACCGGTCGCGTCGAGTACAAGAAGTTCTGCAGGTTCTGCAACAAGCACACGGTTCATAAGGAGACGCGGTAGTCTGAAGGCGTGGGCAGAGGGGTGTTGTCACTCCTGAAGAGGTATTTCCTGGTAGCATGAGCAGCACAATTGTTTGGAGCAGCAGTTTCCGCATGCCTCTTGCAGTACGATTGAACATACGTCAGTAGCTCAATTGGCTAGAGCAGCGGTCTCCAAAACCGCAGGTTGGGGGTTCAAGTCCCTCCTGACGTGCAAAGGCGATTCGGTTGAATCGATCCCATAGTCTTCTCAACAACATGGCAGCTTGAACGTACATGAAAGAAAAAATCATAGCGTTCTTCACCGACGTGGTGAAGGAGATGAACAAAGTCACCTGGCCCAAGAAGGAAGAACTGCGCGATTCCACTGTTGTAGTTCTTGTCGTGTGCCTGATTCTTTCAGCATTCGTTTTTGTTGTGGATGAGTCGGTGAACTACGCACTGCGCAAGATTCTGGAGTCATTATAACGTGACAGCGACAGACAAGAAATGGTATGTGGTCCGAACCTACTCGGGTCACGAGAACAAGGTGAAGGCCTACATCGAGAACGAAGTCGCTCAGGCGGGACTTGGTGAGCGGATCGGCGCTGTCATTGTGCCGTCGGAGAAAGTGTTTGAAGTGAAGGACGGCAAGAAGAAGAGCAAGACGCGAACGTTCTTTCCGGGCTATATTCTTGTGGAAGCGGCTCTCGATAAGCAAACGACGCATCTCATCCTGAACACGCCCTCTGTCATAAGCTTCGTTGGGCCAAAGAATGCGCCCGCACCTCTGCAAGCTCCTGAGGTCCGCAGGCTGATCGGCAAGATCGAGGAGCGGAAGGACGTTGAGGTGATGGAAGTACCGTTCAAGCCGGGCGATGCGGTGAAGGTGACAGACGGTCCGTTCAATAACTTCAATGGGTTCGTCCAGGAAGTGAACGAGGAGAAGATGAAGCTGAAAGTCATGGTCTCCATCTTCGGACGGAAGACACCGGTGGAGCTGGACTTCAGTCAAGTTGAAGCAGAGAAGTAAATCACAAGTTATCTCTACGATCTAGCTGAAAGAATAGAGCAATGAAAAAAGTAACCGGATTTGTGAAGTTGCAGATCCCTGCAGGTGCAGCCAACCCAGCGCCGCCCGTCGGTCCAGCACTTGGGCAGAAAGGCGTGAACATCATGGAGTTCTGCAAGCAGTTCAATGCGCGCACGCAGTCGCAGGCAGGACTGATCATCCCTGTCGTCATCACCGTGTTCTCGGACAAGTCGTTCACCTTCATCACCAAAACTCCTCCGGCTGCTGTGTTGCTGACCAAGGCGGCGAAGCTTGAGAAGGGTTCGGCCGAGCCCAACAAGACAAAGGTTGGCAAGGTGACGATGAAGCAAGTGCGCGAGATTGCAGCGATGAAGATGCCCGACTTGAATGCGAACGACATCGAAGCCGCAATGACCATGGTGGCCGGCACTGCACGCAGTATGGGCATCACGGTCGAAGACTAGAAATCACTTTTTCACGTGGGAGTCGCGCACAGGCGCCACGCTTGTACCACTAATAAGGGAACACATTATGAAGCACGGGAAGCGTTTCAAGGCATTCGCCTCGAAGATCGATAGCAAGAAAGAGTATACAATTGATGACGCCGTTACAAAGGTGAAGGAATGCGCTACGGCAAAGTTTGTCGAATCCGTGGACATCGCCGTCCGTCTGGGGGTCGATCCCAAGAAGGCGGACCAGGCTGTCCGTGGCACGGTCTCGTTGCCTCACGGCATTGGACGCACAGTGCGTGTGCTTGTGCTCGCGAAGCCGCCGAGAGATGAAGAGGCAAGAGCCGCCGGTGCCGATCACGCCGGATTCACAGACTACATTCAGAAAATTCAGGGCGGCTGGGCGGATGTCGATGTGATCGTCGCAACTCCCGACGTCATGGGTGAAGTCGGAAAGCTCGGTAAGATCCTTGGACCTCGCGGACTGATGCCCAACCCCAAGAGCGGAACAGTGACGATGGATGTGGCGAAGGCGGTCAAGGAAGTGAAGGCGGGGAAGATCGAATTCCGCGTCGACAAAGCAGGTATCCTCCACGCCACCGTCGGCAAGGCGAGCTTCGAGGGTAAGCAGCTTTCGGACAATATCCATGCGTTCCTGAACACGGTTGTTCGTCTGCGGCCTTCAACTGCGAAGGGTGCATATATAAAGAGCATTGCCCTCTCCAGCACGATGGGTCCGAGCGTGATGATTGACCGCAATCAGGTTGTCGCTCATTAAGAGCAAAAGAACTTACGCACTCAACACAACAAGGATTGCCCATTGCCCGGCACGCCACCACGGATGACCGGGGCTTCTCTCTGGGCGCCAACTAGCACCTACGAAAGTAGGGAGGAATAATGAAACGTTCAGAAAAGGAACAGATCGTCGCAGAAGTCACGGAGGTTGTCGGCCGGGCGAGCGGAATGTTCTTCACGGACTTCAGCGGACTGACGGTGGAGCAGGCGACAGAACTTCGTCGCGAGTTCCGCAAATCCGGTGTGCAGTATCGAGTCGCGAAGAACACACTCATCCGCAAGGCCCTCGAAAGCCTGACAGGGTACGACAAGGTCTACGACAAACTTGCCGGGCCCACGGGCGTTGCCTTTGCATTTGAGGATGCAGTCGCTCCTGCAAAGATCATCCAGAAGTTCTCAGAGAAGCATGGTAAGCTTAGCCTGAAAGCCTGTGTGATCGAGAAGCAGGTGTACGACGGCTCGAAGCTTGACGAGCTTGCCAAGCTTCTGTCCCGCAAAGATATGATGGCGAGTATCCTGGGCAGCATCCAGGCGCCGCTGGCAGGTGTGCCAACGGTGATCAATGCGGTGATGCGGGATCTTGTCAGCGTCATCGATGAGGTCGGAAGGAAGAAGGCAGCATAAGGCAGTCCCGTCACACAGGAACCCGAAATTGTTAACCATAAGGAGAATACACAATGTCAGCAATAGTGGAAATCGTTGAAAAGATCGAGAAGCTCACGCTCCTTGAAGCAGTCGAACTGAAGAAGGCTCTGGAAGAGAAGTTCGGCGTAACGGCAGCAGCACCCGTGATGATGAGTGGCATGATGCCGGCAGCGGGTGGTGCAGCACCGGCGGTCGAAGAGAAGACCGAGTTTACCGTCGTGTTGAAGGAAGCAGGCGCGCAGAAGATCAACGTCATCAAGGTTGTGCGTGCAGCGACCGGCCTGGGTCTGAAGGAAGCAAAGGACCTTGTTGACGGTGCACCGAAGCCTGTCAAGGAGAGCATCTCGAAGGATGATGCAGAAAAGTTGAAGAAAGAGCTCGAAGAGGCCGGCGCAAAGGTCGAGTTGAAGTGATTCGAGTTGCTTGCAGCCAGGCGCTGCAAGCCTGCGGTACACAAACTTTTTTCATTCATCTGACGTTACTCATAACGTGGCAGTACCGAATACATCTGAGCGCAGCGGCCGGTAACAGGTCTCCAAACCTGTTATCGGCTTCTGCTTTAGATCGACCGGTGCCGACTACGTGAGATCAGTGAACTTACAAAGGAGGAGTTGGTCTCTTGAAGAACCATTCCAGCGGTAGAATCACATTCGGCAAGATCAAGGAAATTGTCGAGGCACCCGATTTCCTGAACATCCAGCTCGAGTCATGGGAGAGTTTCCTGCAGACCGATGTGTCGCCCTCGCGGCGAAAGAACAAGGGCTTGCAGGCAGTCTTCAAAATGAACTTCCCGATCACCGATGCCCGGGAGAACTTCTTGCTTGAGTTTGCCGAGTACTATGTTGAGAAGCCAAAGTATTCGGTCGCTGAGTGCGAGGAACGGGGACTGACGTATGCTGTCCCTCTGAAAGCGAAGCTGCGTCTTTCCCAGAAGGCTGAGGACGGGAAGAACTATATCAACACCATCGAGCAGGACGTCTACCTCGGCAACCTGCCGACGATGACACACCGGGGTACATTCATCATCAACGGTGCTGAGCGCGTTGTGGTGAGCCAGTTGCACAGGTCGCCAGGCGTGTTCTTCAGTGAGTCCATCCACCCAAACGGAACGCCGATCTACTCGGCGCGTATCATTCCGTTCCGCGGTTCCTGGGTGGAGTTTACGACGGACATCAACAACATCATGTACGCGTACATTGACAGGAAGAAGAAGTTCCCCGTCACCACATTGCTGCGCGCGCTTGGCTATTCCTCGGACGACGAAATCCTTGAGCTGTTCAACCTCGTTGATGAAGTCGACGTGGCGAAGACCGACCTGAACGACCACATCGGCCGCGTCATTTGCGGTGATGTTGTGGACAAGAAGACCGGCGAGATCTTCATTACAAAAGACTCCGCACTCTCCGAAGAGAGTATCAAGAAGATCAAAAAGACCGGCGTCAAGAAGCTTCGACTGCTGAAGTATCAGGGAAATGAAACGTCGGTTATCGCAAACACCATCCTCAAAGATGCCGTTCGCTCTGAGGAAGACGCGCTGGGTGCCATCTACAGACAGCTCCGCTCCGGGGATGCCCCCGACCTCGACACGGCAAAGAACCTCATTGACCGTCTCTTCTTCAATGAGAAGCGGTACGACCTCGGCGATGTCGGACGCTACCGCATAAACGGCAAGCTGAACCTGAACATTCCGGTCACGACGACAACGCTGACGAAGCAGGACATCGTCGCCATCATCAATTACTTGATCGAGTTGCAGCAGGGCAAGAAGGCGGTCGATGACATCGACCACCTGGGTAACCGTCGGGTGCGCACCGTCGGTGAGCAGATTGCCACACAGTTCAACATCGGGCTTGCGCGCATGGCCCGCACCATTCGTGAGCGCATGAATATCCGCGACAATGAGAACCTGACGCCGCAAGACCTGGTCAACGCTCGCACGATCAGCAGTGTGATCAATGCGTTCTTCGGCACCAATCCGTTGTCGCAATTCATGGATCAGACCAACCCGCTCGCCGAGCTGACGAACAAGCGGCGCATGTCGGCACTCGGTCCCGGAGGTCTGACACGTGAGCGCGCGGGCTTTGAAGTTCGCGACGTGCACTATACGCACTATGGGCGTCTCTGCCCGATTGAGACGCCGGAAGGCCCGAACATTGGTCTGATTTCCTCGCTTTGTATCCATGCCCGCGTTAACGAGTTCGGATTCATCGAGACACCGTACCGCAAAGTGAAGAATGGTCGTGTGACAGACGAGATCGAGTATCTCAATGCCGAGCAGGAGGATATGTATACGATTGGCCAGGCAAACGCGCCCATCGATAGCCGAGGCAACTTCGTCAGTGATCGCGTGAAGGCCAGATATCAGGGTGACTTCCCCGTGGTGAAGCCGGAGGAAGTGCAGTACATGGACGTTGCGCCGAACCAGATCGTCAGCGCGGCTGCGGCGCTCATTCCGTTCCTCGAGCATGACGACGCCAACCGCGCACTGATGGGCTCGAACATGCAGCGCCAGTCCGTGCCGCTGTTGTGCCCTGAAGCGCCGCTCGTTGGCACCGGACTTGAAGAGAAGATCGCCCGTGATTCCCGCACTCTCATCGCTGCAGAACGGAATGGTCTGGTGGATTACGTGGACGCCGACCGGATAGTCGTCCTCTATGATATTGACGAGAATAGCACCGAGGCGCTCATCTCGTTTGAAGACAAGCGTCGTGTTGAGTACAAGCTGACGAAGTTCTTCCGTACGAACCAGGACACCTGTATCAACCAGAAAGCTGCGGTGAAGCCCGGTGACCGCATCAAGAAGGGAGACGTGCTCGCCGACGGCCCCGCAACACAAGGGGGAGAGCTTGCTCTGGGGCGCAACGTGCTCGTCGCGTTCATGCCGTGGCGCGGGTACAACTTCGAAGACGCCATCATCCTCAGCGAACGGATTGTTGCACAGGATCTCTTCACCTCTATTCATATTGAGGAGTTCGATCTCCAGGTACGGGATACAAAGCGCGGCGAGGAGGAACTCACCCGTGAGATCCCCAACGTGAGCGAAGAGGCAACGAAGGACTTGGACGAAAACGGAATCGTCCGGATTGGGGCAGAAGTTGTTGAGGGTGACATCCTCATTGGCAAGATTACGCCGAAGGGCGAATCCGACCCGACACCCGAAGAGAAGTTGCTGAAGGCGATCTTTGGGGAGAAGGCCGGCGACGTGAAGGATGCTTCACTGAAAGCGCCGCCTGGAATGAAGGGCGTGGTGATCTCGACCAAGCTCTTCAGCCGCAAGAAGAAGGATGCAGAGTCGAAGAAGGAAGACAAGCGGAAGAGCGATGCATTGGATCGTCAGCGCCGGAAGATTCTTGCCGAGTTGCGCGAGCGTCTCGCCCAGAAAACCGGCGTGGTGCTCGCGGACGAGAAGTCCTTGGGTGTTCGCGACACCGATGGCAATGTTGCCTTCCGGGCCGGGACGGTGTTCAAGACCGACACGTTCATGACCTATGAAGAGATCGAGAAGCTCGACTACAACAGCGAATGGGTTGAGGACAAGAAGAAGAACATCCTCATTCAGAAGATCTTCTCAAACTACTTCGACAAGCTGACGAGCATCGAAGAGGAGTTCCGTCACGAAAAGAACAAGATTCAGCTTGGCGATGAATTGCCCCCGGGTGTAGTGCAGCTTGCAAAGGTGTACGTTGCCAAGAAACGCAAGCTGTCCGTTGGCGATAAGATGGCTGGTCGGCACGGGAACAAGGGCGTTGTCTCGCGCATCGTCCCGGTCGAGGATATGCCCTTCCTGCCAGACGGTACGCCTGTAGACATTGTGCTCAATCCTCTCGGTGTGCCTT
>CAYHRX010000177.1:0-6871 GCA_964359075.1 uncultured Chitinophagales bacterium | reverse complement strand
CGAGAAATCGCGAGCCTTTTTTTCATCTCAACCTGTTACTTTTTAGACAGCCTCCGAAGCGCTCACGTACCTGAAGAAGCAGCAGTTCGATATCGTCCTGCTGGATTACCACATGCCCGAAATGGGCGGCCTTGAGGTGCTGCAGAAAATGAAGGAGCTCAACATCAGCACGCACGTGGTAATGCTGACGGGCGAGACGGAACTCGACAAGGTAATCGAGACGCTGAAGCTCGGCGTGGACGATTACCTGACGAAGCCGTTTTTCTTCAAGCATCTTGTGGCATGTGTCCATCGCGTGCTGGCGAAGGGAACGCCACAGCCGCACGTTGAGTGAGCGTCAACTCGTGTCACCCTTCAACTCAGTCCCGATTGAACTGCATCGGGACTTTGCTCAGGGTGACGATGCCTTCTTCTTTTTTTACCAGTAAATCAAAACCAAACCTATGCTCCTCTGCAAAGTCACCGGAACCATCGTCGCCACACAGAAGAACCAAAACCTCAAGGACAAGAAGATCCTCATCGTCCAGCCAATTAACCTTGAGAGCAAGCCCATCGGCCGCGACCTGCTGGCCATCGATACTGTTGATGCTGGGATCGGCGACACCGTGCTGGTTGTGCAAGAAGGACAGGCGGCAGCACAAGTCCTGAAAAGCAAAGAGGTGCCTGTTCACAGCGTGATTGTTGCTGTTGTGGATGGGCTGGAGGTGGTGGAATAGGGATGTCCATCAACGTCCGCGAACTGCTCATACTCTCCACCATTCCTGGGATTGGTCCTAATCGGCTGAGGGCTATTGTCAGTCACTTCAAAGATCCACAGGCCATCGCCGAAGCCTCACCGAAGGAACTCAGTGCTGTTGAGGGCATCGAGAAGAAACTCGCCCTCTCCGTCGTCAACTTCTTCCGGGATTCAGGCCCTTCGTTAGCTAAGAGGTTCGTCGACCAGCAGCTTTCGAAGCTCAACAAGGTCAACGGACGAGTAGTGACGTTCTGGGACAAGGAGTATCCCGCCAACCTCAAGAAGATCTACGACCCTCCTCCCTTTCTGTTCGCCCGTGGCGTGTTTGCCGATGAAGACAGCTACTCCATCGCCATCGTGGGAACACGCAATCCCTCTCACTATGGAGTGCAGATGGCGGAGATGTTCTCAGCCGCGCTGTCAAAACTTGGGCTCCCCATCATCAGCGGACTTGCACGCGGCATTGACACTGTGGCGCATTCCTCATCCCTCAAAGCCGGTGGACGAACGCTGGCAGTCATCGGCTCCGGGATCGATGTCATTTATCCTCCGGAGAACAAGCAGCTCTTCGACCGCATCATTGAGAATGGCGCGGTCATCTCCGAATTCCTCATGGGCGCCAAACCCGATGCGGGCAACTTCCCGCGCCGCAATCGCACCATCAGCGGCATTGCACTGGGAACACTGATTGTTGAAACAGGTGTTGAAGGCGGCGCCATGATCACGGCGAGCACGGCGCTGGACCAGAACCGCGCCACCTTTGCTATCCCTTCAGCGGTGACCGACAAGCGGAAGAGTGGCACCAATCTCCTCATCAAAGAAGGGAAAGCTGCACTCACCGAGTCGGTCGAAGACGTCATCGCAGAACTGAAACCGCAGCTCAAGCGTGTCCTCCAACTTCAAGAAGCTGGTCCAAAACGACCGGCGCTTGATCTTTCCCTGTTCGAACAGCAGTTGTACGATGTCTTGTCGGACGAGCCGCTGCACATCGACGTGATTGCCGAGCGGGCACGGCTCGCCACATCTGATGCACTCGTCCATCTGCTCTCGATGGAATTCAAAGGTGCAGTGAGGCAGCTGCGGGGCAAGATGTTTGTCAAGACCTAGACGCAAAAAAACATGGACTGACCTGCGTGAACTCACGCTGGCCGAAGATTTGCATTGCACTTTTTGGAAAAAACTGTACCTTACAGTGTGGAAGCATGATGACGCCGGAGTCCAACATGTTCATCATTGGCGAAGTTGTTATTGATGACGTTGTTGGAACAGCGTCATTCTGTTGCGATCTGAAGAAGTGCAAGGGTGCGTGTTGTACCCTACCGGGAGGTCGAGGAGCACCTCTGGATGATGACGAGGTGCTCGAACTTCAGAAAGCCTACCCCGGTGCAAGGCAGTATCTCTCTCAGAGAAGCATAGCCGCCATTGAAGCACACGGTATGGTAGAAGGATCTCCCGGCAGCTACCTAACCACCTGTATCGACCAGCGCGATTGCGTGTTCGTCTACTATGAAGACGACATCGCAAGATGCAGCCTGGAACGGGCGTACCAGGAAGGAAAAGCAGACTGGCAGAAGCCTCTGTCATGTCACCTTTTCCCCATCCGCGTCAGGACGTTGGGGAAGGACTTCCTCAGGTACGAGCAGATAGAAGAATGCGAAGCCGGGCGTACGCACGGCATACATGAACAGATGAAACTGCACGATTTTTTGAAAGACCCACTCACACGGAAATACGGCGAATCTTGGTACAGAAGCTTTCTCAGTCATTGCAAGACACTATTGTAGAGTGCATATGCTGAATATCTCTCTGCAACAGAAGATGATGATGAAGCTGTCGCCTCAACAGGTGCAATACCTGAAGATGCTGCAGCTTCCCATGCTTGCCCTCGAACAGAAGATCAAAGCCGAACTCGAACTGAACCCTCTGCTGGAAGAGGGGTACGAAGAAGAACTGGAGGCCACGCAGGACCAGGAAGACCCGCTGAAAGACGAGTCCACACCAGACGAGACGACCACTGAGAAGGCCAGCGAGACAAAGGAGAGCGAAGAGGACAAGTACACTATTGAAGACTACATGAATGACGACAACGCGGGCTTCAAAAGCCCTGAGTCGCGTTCACGCGATGAGGAGAAGGACGATTTACCACAACCGGACATGGTGCCTCTCTACCATCGCATGCTGGAACAATTCAGCCTCCTCGACCTCGATGACGAGGAGTTCCTCCTCGGCCAGGAGATCATCGGCAATGTGGATGAGGATGGCTACCTGCGGCGAGAGCTCAGCTCAATCGTCCAGGATCTCAATCTCACACACAACCTCAACATCTCACTTGAGAAAGCCGAGGGCGTCCTCAAGAAGATCCAGAACCTCGATCCCGTTGGCGTCGCATCAAGAAATCTGCAGGAATGCCTGATCGCCCAGCTTGAAGCATCCAAGGGCGACCCCACGCTCAAGGCGCTCGCGTTGCGCATCATGAAAGAGATGTACGAAGATTTCACGATGCGACATTTCGAGGAGATTGCCAAAAAACTGAATATCCCGCTCGATGAGCTGAAGAAAGTCATCTGGCTCATCCAGCATCTCAACCCAAAGCCCGGCGAAGGCGACTTCTCGCCTCAGGAAAACTACGTTGTTCCCGATTTCATCGTTGCCCAGTCGGACGACGATTTCCTCATCTCACTCAACGACCGGAACATCCCGCCACTTCGCATTAACAAAGCGTACAAGGAACTGATGTCCAAGCGGAAGAAGAACGGCGTCTCAAACGAGGCCAAGGACTTCATCCGCCAACGATTCGAAGCTGCAAAGTGGTTCATCAGCTCGATCCACCAGCGCCGCGAGACGATGACAAAGGTGATGCGGACAATCGTGGACAAACAGCGTGAGTTCTTCGAGACCGGTGAGGGACTCAAGCCGATGATCTACAAAGACATCTCCGAGGTCATAGAGATGGATATCTCGACGATCAGCCGCGTCGTGAACAGCAAATTCGTCCAGACAGACTATGGCGTTTTCTCTCTGCGTCATTTCTTCAGCGATTCCATCAGCACAACCGACGGCGAGGAGGTCTCCAACAAAGAAGTAAAGAGGAAGTTGAAGAACCTGATGGATTCCGAGGATCCTCTGAAACCGCTGAGTGACGACAAGCTCGCCCAGCTTCTCAACGCACAAGGCCTGAACATAGCGCGCCGCACGGTTGCCAAGTATCGTGAGGCCATGCTTTTACCCGTCGCACGCCTGCGCCGTAAACTCAAATAATCATTACTGCCAACCTTCTCATGCCAGAACTCATCAGGGCAACGACCGTGATCGGCCTGACGTATCGCGGACACTCCGTCATCGGATCCGACGGACAAGTCACGGTGGGCCAGACCGTCATGAAGCACCATGCCAGAAAAGTGCGGAAGCTGTACAATGGAGCCGTGTTGGCAGGTTTTGCCGGTGCAGCCGCCGATGCGTTCACCTTGTTCGCGAAGTTCGAAGACAACCTGGAAAAGTATCACGGCAACCTGGAGCGCGCCGCGGTCGAACTTGCCAAGGAATGGCGTACCGACAAGTACCTCCGACAGCTTGAAGCATTGCTTGCCGTTTTGGACAAGGAGAAGGCGTTGGTCATCTCCGGCACGGGCGAGATTATCGAACCCGATGATGGCATCCTCGCCATTGGTTCGGGTGGAAGTTTCGCACTCGCTGCCGCACGTATGCTCGTCAAACACTCGGATCTCTCTGCCCGCGAGATTGTTGAGGAGTCTCTAAAGACCGCTGCCGACATCTGCATTTACACTAACCCAAATCTGACCATCGAGGAACTGTAGAGCCGGAACATGCCGACAAACAACAACGCCAGGATTCAAGAACTCACACCCCGAGAAATAGTCCGCGAGCTGGATAGGTACATCATCGGCCAGCAGGCAGCAAAGAAGTCCGTGGCAATTGCGCTGCGCAATCGATGGCGAAGGCTGCAGGTGCCGGCGGGATTGCGTGAAGAGATCATGCCCAACAATATTATCATGATCGGACCGACCGGAGTTGGAAAGACGGAGATTGCGCGACGCCTGGCAAAGCTCTCCAACGCACCATTCATCAAGGTCGAGGCATCGAAATTCACAGAGGTCGGTTACGTTGGTCGTGATGTTGAATCGATCATCCGCGACCTGACCGAGTATTCGGTCAACATGGTGAAGGCTGAGCGGCGGTCGGCGGTGAACGACAAGGCAAAGGTGATGTGCGAAGAGCGCATCCTCGATATTCTCATCCCGCCGGCAAAGAAGCGCCAGCACGCAGCCGCTGTCGAAGCCGGGACGCATCCGCCTCCGGAGGAAGAAGACAACCAGTCAACGCGTGAGAAGTTCCGACAGAAGCTGCGCTCCGAGGTGCTGGAGGAGAAAGTGATTGAGCTCGACGTGCCGACGAGCGGCTTGCCCCAGATGCAGGTGATTGGACCGATGAACCTGGAAGACATGGGGATCAACCTGCAGGATATGTTCGGAAACCTGATGCCGCAGAAGATGAAACGCCGCAAGGTGACCGTCGCCGAGGCTCGCGTCATCCTCACAAATGAGGAAGCACAGAAGCTGATCGACCACGAGGCTGCCATCAAAGAGGCATTGCAGCGCATGGAAAACTCCGGCATTGTGTTCATCGATGAGATCGACAAGATCGCCGGCGCAAAGGGGCAGCAGGTTGGGCCGGATGTGTCCCGCGAGGGAGTTCAGCGCGACCTTCTCCCGATCGTTGAAGGCTCAAACGTCATGACGAAGTACGGCATGGTGAAAACCGACCACGTCCTCTTTATCGCCTCAGGGGCTTTCCATGTCTCGAAGCCGTCGGACTTGATACCAGAACTTCAGGGTCGCTTCCCGATCCGTGTTGAATTGAACAGCCTCACCGAGGAAGATTTCGTGAAGATACTTACCATCCCCCAGAATGCCCTCATTAAGCAATACTCGGCGCTGCTTGAGACCGAAGGGGTAGCGATTGAGTTCCGGGAGGACGGAATCGGTGAAGTCGCACGCATCGCCACGGAGGTCAATGAACATGTGGAGAACATTGGCGCGCGCAGACTGCACACGATTCTCACAACACTTCTTGAAGATGTATTGTTTGACACTCCCGATGTGGTCAGGACGGATACGATTGTTGTTGACGCCGCAATGGTGAAGACCAAGCTGGCCAGCATCGTCAAGAACAAGGACCTCAGCAGGTATATCCTCTAAACAGGCTATTGGACAAGGACGCTCGCCAGAGTCACTGGAGAGAGGTGCTTTGGGTTATTACCTTTTTCATCGCGTTCACTCTGTGCCCTGGTGCCCCCGTGTCTGAGAATTCTGTTTTCAAGAACCTGCTAGAATCGGAATCGAGTCCCTATCGCTACAGACCCTTGCGAGAAGCTCTTCGGCACAAGCAACCAGGTGACATTCTCCGAGGCAAGCTCAAAATCAAACACGCCGAGATTAACGCCAAAGCCGAGGGCGAGGTTCATGTGGTCGGTGCCGCCAAAGGACACACCAGAACGCAGTGGAAGCCACGGGATGGGCTTGTACTCAACGCCGAGCGACACACGTGGGGTCTTCGTCGAATATGCGGTCTCCTTTATGGACTGATTATAGTCGAGCTCAACCAGGAGTTCGCCGGGCATGTCCTCCATCTCCGGCAGTTTGTGGATTTCCAAAGCCACACCGAATCTGACCGTTGTGGGGAGAGAAGTCGAGAACGCTCCTGTCTCTCTGCTCCTCCCTTTTACAGCGCGCTCAACAGCTGCCCGTTGCTCTTCATTCAATGGATCATCGATAACCAGCGTCGTGTCGGCGTACTTCTCTTCTGCATTCTTCGTCCATCTCAATGAACCAACATCAGTCACACTGATCCCGACGGAAAGAAAGTCGTTGACTTCCCCTCTCACGCCAAGGTCAACACCGACGCCCTTCCCTGCCAGCTCAGGAAAGAGAGTGTATGACCCAATGAAGCGCGCTGCAGTTGGGTCGGTGCCAGCGCTTCGTGAAAGGAAGTCCACCGAACCTGTCAGGGTCGCATGCTCATCAGTCGCGAGCGCCGTGTTGAAGCGCTGTACTTCGTAGTAGCCGAAGCCGTGGATAAGCTTCACCGCTGCTCCACCGGTGAGAGATTTCAGGAATC
>CAYHRX010000176.1:0-6929 GCA_964359075.1 uncultured Chitinophagales bacterium | reverse complement strand
GGTTGCGCCTCCGATGGAGAACCTGATGCTGGTCGCGGGATTGAACGGATTTGGGAAATTCTGTTCGAGCGCAAACGTCTCAGGACTCCCTTCGGGAGCGTGCAGCAGTCCACCTGCAATGGCCGTGAAGCGGAAGAGGTCTCCGGTCTGAAATGGCTTGAACAACGATATCGTCAGATTGTCGCCGGCTTGTGGGTTAGCGCGTGACACATGTGGATTCATCCACACTGACCACGTTGGGACAAGCGAATCCTGTTGGATCCTTCTAAGAAGGACGACAAAATCGGAGACGAATTGGATTGGATCGGCTGTGAACCTGCCGTCATTCCCATCGAGTTCAAAGAAGGCAAATGGAACGCGTTGACCCGATAGCGAATTACGTATCCGGAAATTCACCGGGCGAGACGGGTACGGAACTCCCTCAATGGTTATCGCAGTAGATGTATCGATGCCGACATTTCCCACTTCCAGCACGTAATCCGCAAGCTCACGGAAGCCCACGGTGAATCCGCTGTTGAATAGCTCGAACGCGTAATTGTGTATCTCTGGCCGGTTCCAGTGAGAACGGGCAGTGTCAAGTGCGAGAGAGTCGTTCCGGATGAAGAGTCGGATACCGTCGAAGAGCGGGCCCTCCGCCGTACCATTCACCTGTGTTGCACCGCTGACAACAGTGCCGCCCGTGTTCTGATCTACAACGTTGTATGTTGTAATCGTATCGGGTGACAATGCAAAGGAGACTCTATACGTGTGACCATTTACCTGTGCGGGGTTGACGATGCGGACGTGAATGAGGCCAGTCCCAACCGCTGACCGCTGTACGAACGCACTATCGTGCAGTGCGTAGCGCGGGTTCCGAATCTCAAAAAGAACTGTATCACTCTTGACGATTGTTCCATCGGTGATGTCGGCTCTGAGTTGATACGAAGACGAATTCGGGAGTGACAACGTACTCCACGAGTATGTTCCGCTACCAGGGAGCCCGGATGCAATCGGTGTCCATCCTGTTGCCCCAACAATACGAGAGAAAAGGTTGATGCTCACTGGATCACCATCCGGTTCGCCTCCAATCCATCGGACGATCACAGGTGATTGATGAACCTGTCTTGCCAAGGGGCTGCGTATCCGTATCTGCGGCGGTGAAGCCTGAGGGTTGTTCAGTGTGAACACGCTGTCCATTGTTCTGTATCCAACACTCACGCTGTCATACGCGACCACACGAACCTTATAGAAGATGCCGTCAGGCAGCGTTTGTGTCGCCCATGTGAAGCTCCCGTCATTCGGTTCATTCTGAGCAATCAAATTCCATGTGTCGCCAAGGTTGCTGCTGTAGAACAAGTCCACCCGGACTGACGGCCTGTTGTTCGCTGCGTTCCATTGTATCGGTACCTGCCCCGAAACGACCTGACCCGGCATAGGAGAAAGAATCGAGACGCCTACGCTGTTCGGTGAATAGCCTCCCCCAACCAACCCACGTACATAGTTCACCTTGCGGAGCGCCTCTATTGTATCCATGGCGAAAACGAATGCCGTGACGAGACGCTTCGATGAACGCGCAGCCAATGGAAAATACCCACATGACGCGAAGATGTCGAATTCGCCGGGCGGGATTGTGTTCGGATCGTAGAACTGGCCCGGCGTCATGAATGTGGACCAGAAATAGATGTCGGGGGTTGTTGTGAAATTGATCGCGCCTGCGGGAACGATACTCATGTTCGTGATACCAAGTGGTACGCCGGCACTGTCTGCGGGGGTTTGAAGAAACGCCAGCGCCGCCACGCCGACCCGGACGCCGGCAAAGGCAGGATTTGGACTAAAACCGTCGGCATCTGTGAAGTAAACAACCTTGCGAGAAAGGTTGTAGTAGGCCTTGTCATCCTGCGTGTCGCCATCTCCACCCACCATATCCGCTATCCAGAGCGTAAGCGCAGTTCTTTGTATGGCTCGCGTTCCCACATTATGGATATCGGAAACTGTCACAACGGCATCTTCAAGAACAGGATCCCTCCACTCCAACACTCGCTGACTCACAACGATACCCAGGCCACGTCGCCACATGTTGGTGCTGTCTGGATAGAACTGATAACGACTGTAGACGTCGTCTGAGAAATGATAATAGTACTCCGTGCCATTGATGAACACATCCTTGCCAAGCAAACCGTTCCATTTCCCCACCCAGCCGGGATCTGTTGTATCGATCATCTTGTCCGGCCAAAACGGAGGCCATGTAGTTGGATCATCACTGCGAGCGATGGTTGAGCTGGTGGAATTCATGTACTGCGGAACAGGGTTGAAGTTCCAATCTGCCCCTGTTGCAGGATTGACTCGAAACGCTGGAACGGAAACGATCTGGATTGTATTGCCGATCGCATTCACCACCTCTCCTCCCACAAACATTCCAGCGAGTGCGATATAGTGTCTTCCCGTGCCGGTTGGCCACTCGTACGGGACCCCCTGCCCGAACCCAGTCCGACCCGACAAGCCAGAATTGTAGACGGACGTTCGCACCGAGTTCGCCTCAATCTCTGAGCGCCGCCGATACGTTGGGTCGCCTCGCTCCAATGTTGGCACATATTGGGCAGCCAGATCAGCCGTGACCGCGAGGATGAGACATAACACGAAAAAGAGTCTGGTAAGAAACGAATAGGTCTGGTTCTTCATGACGACCTCCTCTTTGTTTTGCCGGAAATAAGCTGCACTGCTCAGAAGCAAATCCCAACCACTAGCGACAGGACTCTGTTCTTCACTGCTCGACTGTTTTCGTACACCCTGTTGCCCGAGCCATCACTCACCCAGGTTGTGATGGTCATGGCGTCCTTCAAGCTGTGTGAGTATCGAGCATCCACAGTAATCTTCAACTGCGCGAGATCAAAATCAACCCCCCCACCGACTGATAGACCGAAGTCGGTGCTCTTAAAGCTCTCAAGGAAGATTGAAAAGAAAGGCCCGGCAAACAGATGGGGCGCTATGTTCCCACCTCTAAGGATGTTGAGTTTTGCCAGTACGGGGAGTTCAATGTAGTTGAGCCGGACCTCGGAGTGAATAATTCCAAAATTCTGAACGGTTTCAACAGCCTTCCTCCCTTTCATCGTGAAGAGGAGTTCAGGCTGAACTGCAATCATGTCGGTGAGGCTCAAGGTCAAGAAGCCGCCGCCGACAAAGCCGACTACTGAACTTGAATTGGGTTCATTTGTGGTTGCGACGTTAACACCAGCTTTCACGCCGAACCTCGCCGAGGTCTGTCCAGAGGCGGTAAGTACCTGACAGGTAATAGTCGCCAGAGTGAGCCAGGATAGGAGCGTTCTTCTCATGACGGTTGCCTTTCGTGTTGGATGCTCTGGTGTTGCCGGGGATTCCACACACACACCTGGCGTGGCCACGTTCCGACATCAGTTGTTACCTAGTGTCGCGTCTCGGAAATTCCTTAACAAAGTCTTCGGTGCCTGAATTCTCGAACTCACCCCCCGTCCCCATCTCTTTGCAAAGAGAGGGGGAGTAAGGGGGTGAGTTCCGTTGGTAATTCTGTGGAAGAAGTCTCAGATATACTCGACGTAATTCTGAGACGCGATATTAGATGGATATTCCTCAATGTATCTCATTCCTCAATTCAAATTCTATCGTCTGAAAGAATGAATAGTTGAAGTATTTGTTCACGAGCGGGTTTGCAGCTACAACAAAACCGTTCTCCAGATATTGCCGCACCGCGGAGATACTTATTTCGGTTGAATCTTCTCCGACTGGAACAAGGTTTAGAGAAACAACATACTTGTAGCTTTTGACCGTCTCCTCATGGACAACATGATGAACCGTCTGGGACTCCGATTCCTTCTTCTCATCATCATCTGCAGTGAGGGCTAGAATAATCCCGAAGAGGAGAATCAGTCCCAGCACCATGAACACTGTTTCGAAGAAGCCTCTCTTTTCGGCATTCTGCTCCTCCACTTCTGCGGCCTTCCGCTCTTCCGGGATGATCTTTTCCGTGCTCAACTCTCCAGAAATAGTTCCAAGGTGTGGTTCACTTGTCGTGAGGATATATCCTTTCACCTGCAACGCTCTGAGCGCCGCATGAAACACATCATCTTGCACGCCGGGGAATATAGCGAAATTGGCATATGGTTCCGCATCGTACTTGTCGAGATGTTGGATGAACTCCCTTGAGTTGCCGCAGCCGACAATGGTGTACACGAAGAAGCAGGCCGCAACAACAGCAGCGATGAAACGGTTTGAGAATGAGTGCACTACGATTTCCTTCCTGATGGACCTGTAGTAGACGAGTCTCAGCGCAATAGGATCATCTTCTTTGTCTGGACAAAAGCACCAGCGAGCAATCTGTAGTAGTACACGCCACTGGCAAGACCAGTAGCATTGAACGTCACCTCGTATGTTGCCGGCTGCTTCTCTTCATTCACGAGCGTCGCGACTTCCCGACCCAGCACATCGTACACCTTGAGCGACACCCGTCTCGCCGAAGGCTCGCCGAGGCGGACGTGCGACCCCCCCCCCACCCCCCCCCGCGCGTTACTGTTCCTCTGAGAGGGGAGGGAGTATTGGATCGTTGTTGAAGGGTTGAACGGGTTGGGATAGTTCTGCTCGAGCAAGAAGTCAATTGGGACTTTGGATTGTCCAAACTCCCCGGAATTGAGTTCTTCTACCGATACAACTCCCCCTGTATTCGTGCGGAGTATCGTTCCATTCCCTCCAACGGCAGTCCCAGTGTTGGCGTCGGTGAACGAAACTCCTGAGAGAAAATTCGTTGTCCTGCTTGACTGGCTTGTCCAAGTCGCCCCACCATTTGTCGTGCGAAGTATCGTTCCGACATTTCCTACAGCAGTCCCTGTGTTCGCGTCGCTGAAGGAAACTCCGCTGAGATGATTCACTGTTCCGCTGGGCTGGTTTGTCCAAATCACTCCGCCGTTCGTCGTGCGGAGTATTGTCCCAAAAAATCCTACCGCAGTTCCTCTGTTGGCATCGGTGAAGAAAACTCCTGAGAGAAAATTCGCTGTCCCGCTTGACTGACTTATCCAAGTTACCCCGCCGTTCGTCGTGCGGAGTATCGTTCCACCTTGACCTACGACAGTCCCTATGTTGGCGTCGGTAAAGGATACTCCTGAGAAAAAATTCGTTGTCCCGCTTGGCTGGCTTGTCCAGGTCGCCCCAGCGTTTGTCGTATGGAGGATCATTCCAAAACCTCCTACCACGGTCCCCGTGTCGGCGTTGATGTAGGCAACTCCGAGAAGCAAATTCGTTGTCCCACTTGACTGTGTTGACCAGAACGCCCCACCATTTGTCGTCCGGAGTATTGTGCCAAAATCCCCTACAGCGGTCCCCGTGTTGGCATCGGTGAAGGAAACCCCGTAGAGAACATTTGTTGTCCCGCTTAATTGGCTTATCCAGGTCCCCCCGCCATTTGTCGTGCGGAGTATCGTTCCAAGATTTCCTACAGCAGTCCCTGTGTTCGCGTCGCTGAAAGAGACTCCCCGGAGCGCATTCGTCGTCCCGTTTGTCTGGCCTATCCAAGTTGCCCCACCATTTGTCGTGTGGAGTATCGTCCCAGCCAACCCAACCGCAGTCCCCGTGTTTGCGTCGGTAAATGAAACTCCTGCGAGATTATTCGTTGCCCCACTTGTTTGGCTTGTCCATACCGCTCCGCCGTTTGTCGTGCGGAGTATTGTGCCACTCCGTCCTACCACAGTCCCTGTGTTGGCGTCGGTGAAGGCAACTCCATACAGGGCAGCCGTTGTCCCGCTTGATTGGTTTGTCCAGGTCGTCCCGCCGTTCGTCGTGTGGAGTATGGCTCCACCCAAACTTCCGACCGCTGTCCCTGTGTTGGCATCGCTAAAGGACACTCCGTAGAGATCATAGGTTGTCCCGCTTGACTGGGTTATCCAAGTTGCCCCGCCGTTTATTGTGCGGAGCATCGTTCCACTGACTCCTACCGCAGTCCCTGTGTTGGCATCGGTGAAGGAGACTGCCCACAGATACCTAGTTGTGCTGCTTGTCTGGGTTGTCCAAACAGCCCCGCCGTTTGTCGTGCGGACTATCATTCCACTATCTCCTACCGCAGTCCCTATGTTGGCGTCGGTGAAGGAAACTCCGTTGAGAGTAGCCGTTGTCCCACTTGCCTGGTTGCTCCAGGTTGCCCCGCCGTTTGTCGTTCGAAGAATTGTCCCAACATCACCCACCACCGTTCCCGTGTTGGCATCGGTAAAGAAGACACCGAAAAGTGCATTCCCGGTGGGTAGCGGGTTTTGCCAGTACCAACCGGATTGGGGGTAAACTGTGGCTGCATGCAGCAATGCCAGCAAGCACGTAAGCAGAACCAAACGTTGCGTACGCATACGAAGGCTCCTTGTTAATAGTTGTTTGAGGAGGTTGTCCCGGCATTATCTCAGCAACAGCATCCGTTTCGTATTCACAGATTGACCCGCTACAAGACGATACAGATATACTCCGCTTGCAACAGAACGGCCTTCATCATTCTGCCCATCCCACACCACTTCATGATCGCCTGCCGATAGTTGTTCTTTCACCAATGATCGCACGTGCCGACCGAGGATGTCGAAGACATCGAGTTGAGTTGGCTCTGTCTTCGAGAGAGCGAATCTGATTCGCGTTTCGGGATTGAACGGGTTGGGGTAGTTCTGTTCCAAGCTGAACTCCGTTGGCAGATCATCCGACGAAAGCCGCACACTGACCATCTCCGACAGTGGACGCCGCCAGACGCCGCTACCACCAGTGCCCGCAAACAGATTCGTCCCACTGACAGCAAGAGATACGACACGCGTGTTCGTTGGCATCCCCGTGTTAGCCGCCACCCAGCTTGTCCCGTTGTTGGTGGAAACAAAGACACCACTATAATCAGCGCCCGCAAAAAGATTCGTCCCACTGACAGCAAGAGAACGGACATCCGTGTTCGTTAGACCTGAGTTGAC
>CAYHRX010000175.1:0-6947 GCA_964359075.1 uncultured Chitinophagales bacterium | reverse complement strand
GTTGGGATAACGGGATTTCAGAATCCGTGCAATCAGCACGAACTCGCTGTCGAGAATGACGGCATGACGGGGAAATCCCTCGGTCGGGCCGGCGTTAGCTTCCTTCACCCATGCCACCTGTACCTGCTGACGTGTGACTCCGGCATTTGTCAATCGTTGGTCGATCACCGTCCAGAAGTTGGCGTTTGGATTCGAGATGATCGCCGCGGTCTGTCCACCCTGAGCGCCATCAACGATCGTGAGCTTCGGGTTCTTCGCAGCGTTGGTGTCGGCAATCGACTTGAACATCGAGAACTCCTGCGTTGCGTTCGACATGCCGATGGAGAGGAGGACAATCCGGCCGTTGACAAGGTCCACGCTGCCTGAGGAGTTACGAGGAAGCACTTGTGCTGCCATCGCAAGTCCGCCGGTGAGATGTGGCGGTGGTGGCTGATTGATCGCTCCCGGATACAGCCCGCCCTGGTAACCTTGATAGAATCCGGCACCGAGATCGCTGATGGGAGTCCGCCCAACGCTTGTTGTAGAGCAGGATACGCTTGGCTCGAATGTGAACTGTGCCAGTGCTGATGCGGGAAAGAAAGGAGGGCCGGTGACGAAGAGCAGCACAACGATGACAAGGCGACGCAGTAACGCGCTCATGATTGGCTCCTTGGTCTGTTGCCTGACTACCTGATGGAATGCTACGAAGAATTCAGGAGGAAGTCAATGAAGTCAAAAGTCAAAGGGCAAAAGGCAAAAAGGCAAAAAAAGTGAAAAGTTAGAAGTGAAAAGCGAAAGAGGGATGATTTTCAGAAGACTTCAAGCTGAAGGCTTGCAGAACGGCGGAAATGTTCGGTCGAAAGCTCTTCCCAACGACTGGAGAGATTGTGCTTACGAGCATTGATTGCAAAGAGGGAATTGATGGCCTGGGCTATCTCGCCTTCACCTTTCATGCGAGTGCCGAACCGTGCGTCGTTCAGTTCTCCGCCGCGGGTGTCCCGGATGCGGTTGATGATCTTGCTTGATCGCTCGGGGAGGTTTCGGTGCAACCAGTCGATGAACAATGGCTCCACCAAACCCGGCAGCTTCAGTAGTATGTAGCTCGCGCTCATCGCGCCGTGTTCGGCGGCAGCTTTGAGGATGGCCGGGATCTCTTCGTCTGTGAGTCCGGGGATAATTGGAGCGACGTTCACACCAACCATCACGCCGTTCTTCGCCAACTCCTCAATTGTCCTAAGTCTATTGTGCGGGCTCGACGTTCGTGGCTCCATCGTGCGTGCAAGCTCAGCATCGAGGGTTGTCACAGAGAGCATGACGTGGATAAGGTTGAGCTTTGCCATCTCTTTGATGATGTCGAGGTCACGGAGGACAAGAGCGTTCTTCGTGACCAACCCGACGGGGTTGCGGTACTTCAGGAACACCTCAAGACACTTGCGCGTGAGTTGCAGCCGGCGCTCAGCGGGTTGGTAGCAATCGGTGTTGCCGGAGAGGGCGACCATCTGAGGCTGCCAGCTTTTGCTCTCGAGCTTTGAAGCAAGAAGCTGGGGTGCATCCATCTTTACCATGATCTTCGTTTCGAAATCGAGCCCGGCCGAGAAGCCAAGGTACTCGTGCGACGGGCGTGCGTAACAGTAGATGCATCCGTGCTCGCAGCCGCGGTAAGGATTGATGCTATAGGTAAATGGGAGGTCTGGGCTGTCGTTCTTCGCGAGGATTGACTTTGAGGTGTCGTTGTAGAATGTGGTGGGGATGGGAGGGGCGTCGTCATCGTACTGGACGTCGATGTCGATCGGTACGAGATGGGCTTTCTCGAAACGGTTTGGCGGATTAAACGATGCAGATCGACCTTTGACTGAAGGACTCATGTGGTGCAAGAAAGAACTACGCGGTGGACAGGTTCATGTCTATAATACTGTAATCTACAGTTCGAAGCAAGGCACTCGATGCAAGGCATAGCTCATCGAAACGCACCTGAGAAACAGAACGAGGAGCCAGAGGCTCCTCGTTGGAAATACCAAGTGGATGATGCTGTTACTTCAGCATTAACATCTTCTTCAAACTCACGAACGATCTGTCACCGCTCGTCGAAGTTGCTTCCATCCTATAGAAGTATACGCCGGTGCTGACCTTCGCTCCGAAGTTGTTTATCCCATCCCACTCTGCGGCAAAGTATCCTGCCGGGTGCGGCTCATTGGCGAGCGTGACGACTTCCTGTCCGAGGATGTTGTACACCTTCAGCCGCACGATACTCTCTTCGGGGAGAGCGAACTCGATCTTCGTCGTCGGGTTGAAGGGGTTCGGATAGTTCTGGCTCAGTTCGTATGATTCAGGAATTCCTGAGCCACGCTCTGTTACGGCAGTGATGACCGTGAGCGTTACGGGTGTGGTTACTGTTGGAGTAACCGGGTCATTACTGCTGACGAGCAACGAAGCATTTGTCGTCCCGCCCGGCACTGCCGACGTTGACACTCTGAAGCCAAGGAATGTGCTGTCGCCAGGATTCACTGTGCCAGAAGCGTTGGAGGTGATGTTCAGCCATTTCCCATTCGCAGTGATGAGCTGTGTGTGATACAGGCTCGACAATGTACCCTGGTTTATTGTTGCAGGCGGTGGGAATACCGATACCGCGAGACCGCCGGTGATAGTTCCAAAGGAGATCGGGATCGGCGGCGCTGGCGATGTTGACCAATAGTACCGCAGCGTGCTGTTCCAGTTTACTCCAATTGCATAGAACTTCCCTGCTTCCAGAACCATGTTCACTGGACCGGACGAGACGTACCCCGTGTCGATTGGTGCCATCACGGTGGTCTCAAAGATCTTCGTAAACGTTCCCGTCGCTGTCGTGTTCTGATACACGGCGAACCGTAACTCGACCGTGGTCGTCGTGCCAAGATATGACCTGATTTCTCTCAGATACACGGTTCTCGTTACGCCGACAACGCCACCCCGCAGTAGATTGATGTTGGTGGTGTTCGTTGCAGTGGAACCCACGTTTGTCGTTGTATCGCCCGCAAAGCCTCCCGTGACGGAACTCGTGTAGGCGAGTGGGCCGAGGCCGGTGTTCTTGATCTTCAGGTTGGCTGTAGCACTGTCACCACTGTTCAGCGTGTACGTGAACGAGCTCGGTTGCGTGACGATGACAGGGGCAGGATTCACCCGGAAGCTGGCTGTTACTGTGTCAACAGTGTTGGCCGGATCGTTACCGGCGACCAGAAGTCTGGTGGTGTAGTTGCCAACCGGGACGGACGCAAAGTTGATTATCACCCTGATCGTGTGCGCACTTCCGCCCGGTACACTCCCACTCGATGGTGATGTTGAGAGCCAGGTAACGCTTGGATTTTCGGTCACCGTGTAGTTGAGTGCAGTAGCAAACGGATTGGTGTTGGTGATGGTAAAGCTATAGCGCGTCGAGTCGACCTTTCCAACAAGTACCGTGTCGGTTATATTCTGCGGGGTAACAGTCATGGCCGGAACACCCATGGGAACTCCGAAGAACACATCATCAACAAACCAATCGTCCTGCCGTAACGTTGTTACGGTTGAAGACCTGCTGCGGAACCGGAACTTGAATCCGTTGAAGAAGAATGTTCCACCTGCAGCATTCACGCTGTCCATATTGAACCGCTCGAAGGTGAACGGCCTCACGGCTGCACCGGGGAGTTTCTTCAGCGTGACCCAGCCGCCAAGGCTGTTCAGAGCTTCAACCGCGAGACTGTCCGCGGTCTCGGGCGCATCGCCCGTTCCCTGCGGCTGTTGCCAGTAGGCAAGAGTGACGCCGAGTCCGGACCGACCGGAAAGATCAATTGAATTGGTCGTGACTGTATCCAATCCGAGTCCCGAAGTGTTTCCGGCGAGGTTCAGAGAGAAAGGAGCGCTTGGCTCGTTGACCGCATCGCTATCCACAACTGCGTTCACATTCCGCCAGATGATCGGGTTTGGTGCACCGGCGGACGTGAAGTTGTCCTGCAACGGCAGTTCAATAGGTGTATCACCGGTATTGCTCGGTGCACTCTCGTTGACAGGAATCTCGTTGTCGATTGCAGTGACGTAGTATCTGTGTAGTCCGACCGGCGGATTGTCAAGCGTGCTGTCTGCACGAGCCGTATCGGCTGAGGTGCGTGCGTGCGTCGTGACAAGTGAGCCGTCTCTATACAGTCTGATTCCAGCGAGATCATCGAGCGGTGTCCCATCGATCTGCCGGGATGGATTCTGCCATCGGATGCGATAGCCCGCGGCCTGTGTTCCCGTTACTGCAAGGTTGATTGGGGCTCTCGGAATTCGCGAGCCTCCTGCTGTCCAACTTGTCTGCATTTCCGCGCTCAGACTGTCATTTGCAAGAAGACGAGTCGAGAGGAGGTAGGTGTAGTTCGTCCCGTCACTCAGACCAGTGTCTGTATATGTCGTGTCCGTCTGAGGCCTTTCAGTAATCTGCACACCGTTGCGTTTGATGCGCATGACGAACGGACCAATGGGGGTGCCGTTGACGAGCGTTGTCGGCCGCGTCCAACGCAATCGCATGGAAGTTGGGGTCTGGTAGTCGCTGTACGCGCTCACGTTTGTCGGAGGGTTGGGATCAATCGGGTCGGCGATACTGATGGCGGAAGTCCAGGCCTGGTAGATGCCGGTGGAGTTATCTGCCCAGTATGGCCACATCTTGCTGTTGCCGGAGGTAATGCCGATGTAGTCTCCCTGATAACCGGTCGCAAGGCCGGAGATCGGCTGCGGCCTGAATTTGTGGTCGCTGGCCATGACATCGGTCCACGTGGTACCTCCATCAATCGAGCGGGAGATGTAGACTTCGGCAGAGTCGTTTGTTGGCGTATTCCGAGTGTCGTAGTAGACGGCATTCACCCCGCCGAACTCATCGACGCGTAGGGCTGCCATGTACTGACGGCCTGTCGTGGTCACGTTGGCTCGGACTTTCGTCCACGTCAATCCTCCATCCGTCGACCGGTGAACGACAACGTCGCCCTCATCTGTTGCCGGTGCAACAAACTTCTCAGCGGCAGCGGCGTAAATCCATCCATTCCTTGGCCCGCCGCTTCTGTCAACGTCGATGCGTGGAAAGCCGTTCACGCGGATGCCGTTGATGTAGGACGCGGCACGGATACCGTTCATGTCGGATGCATTGTTCCTGGAGATGGCCCATGTGACACCGCCGTCCGTTGACATTGCGAAGCCGAGCGAGTCTTCAGTTGAGTTCTGGCCACTGGTCGTGCAGTTCGCCCACACAACATACACTTGTCCGCTTGGCCCGACTCGAACGTCGCAGCCTTGATGATGATGTCCGGTTGATGTCGGAGGGCTTACTACTGCCGCTGGTGACCAGGACACACCATTGTTTGTTGTGTAAGAAATGACAATACGGTTCGTCCATGTGCCGCCGAAGTTCGTCCAAACTGTGTACGACCTTCCGTAGTAAGGGCTCGTCGGTGCGTCATCAGTTCCGCTGAGGTTCTTGTCCGAGCCGGAACCCCCCGGGATGGAGAAGTTGGCAGACCACGTGAGTCCATTATCGGTGGAATAGTTGGTTGCCATTCCTGTTGAGCCACCAAGGTGCGACATATGGAAGATGCCATCCTTGTCGATGATCGGACCAGGGTCGCCACTGTGGCCCGATGTTTGACCGCCGAGTGTGTCGCTGCCAAACCAGGTATTGCCCCCGTCGGTTGTTACATACACCCCCTCACTGATGAACGTCGGACTGAACTTGACCGCATTTGAGCTCCCAAACATGATGTTCTGGTTGGTCGGGTGCCGTGTAATCGGTACTTCACTCTGCCACGTGATCGTGGAGGGATGCACCCGGATGTTCGGCGTAACGACGAGGTTCTCGTATGGCGTTCGTATCACCCGCGGAGAGGTGTTGAGGTGAACATAATTCGGGTTTGCACGGGGTAGAAACGTCGGATCGATGACAGGTCCTAACCCGGTGGCGCGAGGGTCGATGTTCCACTGTTCCTGTCCCTGGACAGAAGGACTAAGAAAGAGAACAATCCACGTCAAATACAGTAACAGTATGCTGCGAGACATTTGGAACTCCTTGAATGGGATTGATTAGTGAGCTGTCGGGCACAGATTTGCGCGGTCCAATCTCGAGAGGCAAAATCGCACGAGAGTAATGCGACTGCCGTCAATATGCAAAAGGAGACAACCAGAGTCAACTGTTTCTTTGCCCCCACCAATCGTTTTGTGTATATTGCTGGCATGGTACTGTTACGAGTGGTTGACACTTTCGTGATTGCTCATATCCATGGATTGCTTGTGGTGTGGGCTGCCATCTTCCTCTTTGTGGTGAATCCCATTCCATACCACGCCTTCTCGGGATCGGACACTCTGAAGGGCGCCACGTCAGTCGGGTACGCTGTCGTCAAGGCAAAGCCGGGAGAGCGGTGCATCGTCTGCGGTACAGCCCTCGACAGCAACGGCATCGCCTTCATCGTGAAGGGCCGCCGCATTCCACTCGACCCAGCGATGGTGGATGACTTTCTCAAGAACCGCGAAATGTACTTTGCCAGAGTTCAGCCCAGGGGCGCATTGTTCCAGGAAGAGCTTGGAGCCGAATCCGGGAGTGCACTTGGTAGCGGCTGGTTCTTGTTCGGGGCATATGTACTTGTTGCGTTGATCTTCGGGGGGCTGAGCGGCTACGCTGCAGTGTCCAAAGGTCTCAGACCCATTCCCCATTTCTCCATCGGATTTGTCTTCAGCCTGTTTGGGTATCTATACGTCTTAAGCCGTCCCCGGATTGCGAAGGAGGGCGAGGTTCCACCGGGCCTCGTGAAGGTCCCCGCAACAAGCTCACCCGCCCCGTGCAAGAAGTGCGGACACATGAACCATCCTGCATCGGACATGTGCGTTGCGTGTCATGTGGAATTGAAACCGACGGTTCAATCAGAAGCCTCCAGAGTACTTCACTAGTAGTTCGTTACTATAATTGTTTAATAATGAGTATCTTGCATATATCACTT
>CAYHRX010000174.1:0-6951 GCA_964359075.1 uncultured Chitinophagales bacterium | reverse complement strand
AGTCCTCCGAGTAGGCAGTCGCGGCAGCGATCTTGCGCTTTGGCAGGCGAGCTGGGTGCAGCGAGCGCTGATGGAAAAATTCAAGGATCTCCGGGTCACTATCCACATCATCAAGACGAAAGGCGACAAGATCCTCGATTCGCCTCTCTCGAAGATCGGCGACAAAGGTCTGTTCACACGAGAGATTGAGACCGCACTCTTAGAGAACGAAATCGACATTGCCGTCCACAGCTTGAAAGACCTGCCTACCGAGCTTCCCAACGGGTTGGCCATCGGAGCGATCTGTAAGCGGGAGGATGTGCGAGATGTGTTCATCCCTCACCCAAAGAATCCGATCAGGAAACTTCTGGATCAGCCGGGGGGTTGTAGGATTGCTACTGGAAGTCTGCGCCGCAAAAGTCAGTTGCTGAACCTCCGTCCTGACGTCCACGTGATCGACATCCGTGGTAACCTGAACACGAGGATGAAGAAGCTCGAGGAGTCCGATTGGGCAGGGATGCTGCTTGCGCGTGCAGGTGTTGTCCGCCTGGGTTGGGACAAACTGATTGGAGAGGTGCTTGATCCGGAAACCATCCTGCCGGCTGTTGGACAGGGTGCGCTTGGTATTGAAATCCGTGAAGGAGATAAGCGGAGTGCGGGGTATGTCTCTGCTCTCCATCATACACCAACAGCCATTGCCACTCTCGCAGAACGGGCGTTGCTCCGTCGTCTTGAAGGTGGATGCCAGGTGCCGATAGGAACACTTGGGCGAACGCGGAATGGTCGTCTCCTGCTTGACGCGATGGTTGGCTCGATCGATGGGCGGGTAATTGTTCGGGGGAAGATCGACGGACCATTCGTAGAAGCTGAGATGTTGGGCAAGAAGCTGGCGGAACAACTTCTTGCCGATGGTGCAGAGGAGATTTTGCGCCAGATTCGGGGCGCCTCGACTCAGACCGAGACAGAAGCGATTGATGTATAGCTCCACACGATGTGTGCAGACGGTGATTGTGCATGGGTCTGGAAAACAAGACAATCCTCATCACCCGACAGCGTGAGCAGTCGGTAGAGTTCATTGCCGAGATCGAGAAGCGGGGCGGGAAGGCCATTCTCCTTCCGATGATCAACATCCAGGATCCTGATTCGTGGGATGAATGCGACCGGGCACTCCAACACATCAGAACGTACGGTGCACTCATCTTCACGAGCGCAAACAGCGTCGAGAAGTTTTTCCAGCGCTGCTTGCTCAAGTCAATAGAACCTGTGGTGCTGCGCCGGTATGATGTGTATGCAGTCGGTGAGAAGACGAAACAGGCGGTGGAGGAGCGTGGACTTTCAGTCAGGGCGATCCCTGATGAGTTTTCATCAACAGGCCTTGCGGAGTACTTCAAGACGAAGAACGTTCGTGGGAGACGGTTCCTCTATCCCCGTGGAGACCTTGGGAAAAGTGACCTGATCAAGAGTTTGGTCCAGCAAGGCGCAAATGTGGACCCGGTTGTTGTGTACAAGAACACCGGTCCTGATGAGGTGGATGCCGAGATCGTGTATCGCCGTTTGGTTGCGGGAGAAGTCGACGTGATTACATTTGCAAGCCCTTCGGCAGCGACAAATTTTGTGAGGCTGTTCCCGTTGGAACGGATGGCATTGATGGACAAGCGGACGAAGATTGCCGTCATTGGTCCGACGACAGAAGAAGCGGTGAAGAACTTGGGTGTACGGGTTGACATTGTTGCACGACGCTCAACGATTGAGGGTTTAATCAACGCCATAGAAGAGTACTACGCACAATGATGAATGATCTGTTTCTACGAGCCTGCAGGAAGCAACGCGTTGAGCGAACACCGGTATGGATGATGCGTCAGGCGGGGAGATATCTTCCCGAGTATCGGGCCGTGCGTGCGAAGACTGACTTCCTAACGATGTGCAAGACTCCAGAGCTCGCCGCTGAAGTTACCGTGCAGCCCGTGGACATCATCGGAGTTGATGCAGCCATCATCTTCTCCGATATCCTCGTCGTCCCCGAAGCCATGGGGATGAAGCTGGAGATGACTGAGTCAAAGGGCCCGCGGTTTCACAAACCCATCCGCACCAAAGACGACATTGCCGCCCTGAAGGTGGTTGACCCGCAGAAGGGCCTCCGCTTCGTTATGGATGCTCTTGAGACGACCAAGCGAGCGTTAGGGGGACGAGTCCCGCTCATTGGTTTCGCTGGATCGCCCTGGACTCTTGCGACGTACATGATTGAGGGCAGCGGCAGTAAGGAGTTCAAATATACCAAGCAGATGATGCTTGATGAGCCCGACGTGCTTTCTGAGCTGCTGGACAAGCTTGCCATTGCTGTGAGGTTGTGCCTTGAGGCGCAACTTGCTGCCGGCGCCGATGCAGTGCAGATCTTCGATACGTGGGGTGGGGCGCTTGCGCCTGACCATTACAAGCGATTCTCTCTCGAGTACATCTTCAAGATCGTGTCCAATATGAGCCGCGATGGTTCACCCGTGATCATCTTCTCGAAGGGCGCCAATCACTCGCTGAAGGACATTGCCGACATCGGTGCTGACGTCGTCGGCATCGATTGGACCGTAGACATGGCAGATGTCAGGAACTCCATTGGCGATCGCGTCAGCATCCAGGGCAACCTCGATCCGTCGGTGCTCTATGCTTCCCCCGAAATGATCCGCCAGGAAGTGAAATCTATTCTCCGCAAGTACGGCAAAGGAACAGGACACGTGTTCAATCTGGGTCACGGTATTTTCCCCGATGTTCCTGTCGATCACGCCAAAGCATTCGTGAGGGCGGTGCAAGAAGAGAGCGGCGCATTCCATTTCTGATATGACCGGCGTCCAGCCCATACAAGAAGCCCCGGAGGTCGCGGCAGCAGAGCTCTCTCGACGCGTGAAGGCGTACTTCGAGGGATTGCAGACGACCATCTGTTCTGCGCTTGAAGAGATTGATGGCAAAGCGACGTTTGGCAGCGACGCCTGGGAACGGAGCGAGGGTGGCGGCGGACTTACGCGTGTATTGGAGGAGGGGGCGGTGTTCGAGAAAGCAGGTGTCGGTGTTTCGACAGTATTCGGCTCGATGCCTGAATCCATGGCCCGGAAGATGAATGTTGAGGCAACTGGTTTCTTCGCCACCGGCATCTCTCTTGTCGTCCATCCTCGAAGCCCGATGGTGCCAACAGTGCATATGAACTACCGATACTTTGAGCGAAGCAACGGCGACTCGTGGTTCGGTGGCGGCTCCGATCTGACCCCGTACTATCTTTTTGAGGAGGATGCAGGCCACTTCCATTCAACACTCAAGCAAGTCTGCGACAGCGTTGCCCCGACGTACTATCCTCGTTTCAAGAAATGGTGCGACGAGTACTTCTTCATCAAGCACAGAAACGAATCACGCGGAGTGGGCGGGATATTCTTTGACTACCTGCGTGATGATTCCGAGAAGCACTTTGCTCTGGCGCGAGCCGGGGGCGACGTGTTCCTCCAATCGTACCTGCCGATAGTAAGGCGCCGGATGAATGAGCCGTGGGGAGACCACGAGCGCAACTGGCAACTCCTCCGCCGAGGGAGGTATGTTGAGTTCAATCTCGTGTACGACCGTGGGACGACGTTTGGGCTGGAAACGCAGGGGAGAATTGAATCGATCCTGATGTCGCTTCCTCCGCACGCCGACTGGCGTTACAATGTTCAGCCTCAACCGGGGACGCGTGAAGCCACGTTGGTTGAAGTCATGAAGAATCCGAGAGACTGGTTGCACTGAGATGACAAACGACAAACCGATTGGCATTGTCCTCCTTCAGCTTGGTGGACCTGATTCGCTTGAGAGTGTCGAGCCGTTTCTCTACAACTTGTTTTGCGATCCCGACATTATTGATTTACCGCTGGCGTTCTTGTTCCGAAAGCCGCTGGCAAGATTCATCTCAAGCCGTCGTGCACCCAAGGTGCAGGAGTACTACAAACGGATTGGGAAGAAATCTCCCATCCTCAAGCTCACTGTACGTCAGGCCAAGGCCCTTGAGAATGCGCTGCACGGGAAGGTGAACTGCAAAGCGGTAATTGCCATGCGCTACTGGCACCCAATGACGAAGAAGGCGATTGAAGAACTGCGAAAGGCGAACGTCGAGAAAGTGCTGCTGCTGCCTTTGTATCCGCAGTACTCGAAGACAACCACCGGATCGAGCATGAATGAGTGGAAGAGAGTGTTGAAGCAGCAGGGGATGAACGGGCTCAGCGTGGATGTGGTCGAGGAGTATTGTGACCACCCGTTGTATGTGAAGGCACTCGTTCGCAACATCAACATTGCATTGAAGCGTGTGAAGCCTGATGAACGGTCCAAGGTGCATCTCGTATTCAGCGCGCATGGGACTCCTATCAAGCTGGTGAAGGCAGGGGATCCGTATCAGCAGCAGATCGTTCGAACGTACAACGCCGTGGTGAAGGAAGGGAACTTCGGACTGCCACATCACCTATGCTATCAAAGCAAAGTCGGGCCGGAGAAATGGCTTGAGCCTTCTCTCGATGATACGATTGAGCGGCTGGCTGAAGAGAAAGTCACTCACATGATCGTCATCCCCATCGCATTCGTCTCGGACCACAGTGAGACGTTGTGGGAGATCAACATGGAAGCGAAAGAGGAAGCGAAGCGTCTCGGCATCACGCACTTCGATATGAGTCCCGGACTGAACAACAACCCATTCTTCATCCAGGCGCTGGCAGACATCGTGCAACAGAAGGTGAAGCAGTGGGCAGTGTAGTCATCATCGGAGCGGGTATCTCGGGATTGACTGTCGCGTGGGAACTTCGTCGGGCCGGAGTGAATGTGACTGTCCTGGAAAAGGAGCCGTGGCCGGGCGGTACAATGCGCACCGTGATTGATGGCGACTGGATGATTGAGACTGGCCCCAATAGTGCGCTTGAGACGACGCCGCTGTTCCAGCAACTCTTTCAGCAACTGGGAATCACAGATCAGCTTCGGTATGCGAACGACGCTGCAAACAAACGCTACATCCTCAGAGACGGGAAACTTCACGCTCTTCCAATGTCGCCAGGCTCGTTCCTCACTTCATCACTGTGGTCGGTTGGTGGCAAGCTGCGCCTGCTGAAAGAGCCGTTCATTGGCCGGGCGGAGAAGGAAGAAACGATTGCCGAATTTGTTGAGCGCAGACTGGGCAAAGAGTTCCTTGACTATGCAATCAATCCGTTTGTTGCCGGAGTGTATGCCGGTAACCCGGAGCAGCTCAGTGTTCGATCTGCATTTCCAAAACTGTATGCTCTTGAAGAGAAGCACGGTGGCCTCATCAAAGGCATGATCAAAGGGCGGAAGGAGAGGAAAGCACGAGCAGAGCAGGCGAAGGATCGGGCGAAGATGTTCTCGTTCGCAAAGGGGATGGTGACGTTTCCGGAAGCTATTGCATGGCAATTGCGAGAGTCTATCCACTACCATTGCAGTGTTGATGCCGTGAGGCCAAACCGTGGCTCGAATGGTGGCAACGGACTGACGGTTGAGTTCAGTTCCAGCGGCAAACGCTCTTCAATCGCCGTTGATGGGGTAGTCCTCGCTGTTCCGGCTCATGTGTCGGGAGGAATCATCAAACGACTCTCTCCCGCCTTGTCCTTGGTTTTGGAGAACATCTACTATCCACCGGTTGCGGAGGTGTTCCTTGGTTACCAGAAGGAGCAGGTCGGCATTCCGTTGGATGGTTTCGGATTCCTCGTCCCGGCTGTGGAGAAGCGGAGGATCCTTGGTACCATCTGGTCGTCAGTGTTGTTCGAGGGACGGGCTCCTGCACATCACGTTGCACTAACGACGTTTGTTGGCGGCTCGCGGCGGCCCGAACTCGCTGAACGTGACGACAGTGAGTTGCTCTCCATCGTGAAGTCAGAGCTTGGAGACATCATGCGAATCACCGGCTCGCCTGTGTATACGCGGATGAGCCGTTGGAGTAAGGCGATCCCGCAGTACAACCTTGGCTATCACGTTGTTGTACAGACAATTGAGAGATGCGAGAAGGAGAACCCCGGTCTCTTCTTCTGCAGCAACTATCGCGGTGGGATAGCAGTGGGGGATTGTGTGATGAGCGCAGAGAGGACGGCCAGCGAAATCCTGTCGTACTTGAAGAGTTCTTTTCATCAACCCACAATGGCATGAGGTGCAACCATGAATACCACTGATGTCGGCACATTTCCCATCACTCGGCTCCGCCGGACGCGCATGACGGCGGCTCTTCGCTCAATGGTACGAGAGACGGAACTCTCCAAGAACGACTTCATCTACCCGTTGTTTGTTGTTCCAGGGACAAGAGTGAAGAAGGAAGTCTCGTCCATGCCGGGTGTCTATCAGATGTCTGTGGATGAGATCGTCCGGGAATGCGTGACGGTGAAGTCGTTCGGGATTCCGGCGGTGATCCTTTTCGGCATTCCGGAGGAGAAGGATGAAGTCGGCTCCGGTGCATATGACGAGCATGGTGTCGTGCAAGAGGCAGTGCGTGCAATCAAGAAGGAAGTTCCTGAGCTTGTCGTCATCACCGACGTTTGTCTCTGCGAGTACACTTCCCATGGACACTGCGGCATTGTACGTGGCAATGAGATAGTGAATGATGAGTCAGTGGAGTTGCTTGCTCGTGAAGCTCTGACGCACGCTCAGGCCGGTGCCGACATGGTTGCTCCTTCCGACATGTTTGATGGAAGGGTGAAGGCAATCCGGTCGGTACTTGACGAAAACGGCTTTCAGACCATTCCCATCATGTCGTACGCTGCGAAGTATGCCTCAGGTTTCTACGGGCCGTTCCGGGAGGCGGCGGAGAGCACGCCGAAGTTCGGCGACCGTCGTTCGCATCAAATGGACCCGGCAAACGCCAACGAGGCTCTGCGGGAGGTCGCGCAGGATATTGAAGAGGTAGCGGACATCGTGATGGTGAAGCCGGCCATGCCGTATCTGGACATTGTGTACAGGGTGAAGCAACAATTCGGATTG
>CAYHRX010000173.1:3931-6983 GCA_964359075.1 uncultured Chitinophagales bacterium | reverse complement strand
TGGGATCGTCCGTGAACATCGCCGTGAGCGCACAGGGAAACCGCACGGTTTGCACCTGCCACAGATTGACTTGAACAACCCCAAGCATCGGCGGGCGTTTACGATCTTTGCCCTGGGAACAATCCTGCTGCTGTTGTTCTCTGCGTTCGGCAGCTTCAAGGCGTATGAACATACGGACTCAGACCAGTTCTGTGGGGAGACATGCCACCAGGTGATGGAGCCTGAGTACACCGCATATCAGTATTCACCTCATGCGCGCGTGGGCTGCGTGAAGTGCCACATCGGGTCGGGTGCAGACTGGTTTGTCAGGTCGAAGATTTCGGGAACGTATCAGGTGTACGCGGTAACGTTCAACAAGTACCCGCGTCCAATCCCCACACCGATCGAGAACCTTCGCCCGGCGCAGGAAACGTGTGAACAGTGCCATTGGCCCAAGCATTTCTACAGCGAGAAGCAGCACGTCAATACATACTTTGTGTCGGACGAGCACAATACGAAGTGGACGCTGAACCTCCTGATGAAGATCGGCGGCGGCAACATCGAAGCCGGTCCCACCTCCGGCATCCACTGGCACATGAACATCGCGCACGAGGTGACGTACGCGGCGCTCGATACACAGCGGCAAGTTATTCCATGGATCCGCTCGAAAACGCCGGACGGCAGAGTCACAGTCTATCGCAGCACCGAGATGTCGATCTCCGATGATTCGCTGCAGAGTGCATTCAAGCGTCGAATGGATTGCATTGACTGTCACAACCGCCCATCTCACATCTATCACCCGGGAGCACGCTCGGTCAACCATGTCATGTCGCTGGGATGGATAGATACGAAACTGCCAAACGTGAAGAGCGTCGCAGTGAGGGCGCTCGACGCTCCGTACGCCACGAAGCAAGGTGGTCTCGACACCATCAAGCTGACCATTGAGGAGTACTACAAGACCGAGTACCCTGGGATTGTCTCATCAAACAAAACAGCAATCGACAGCGCTGTTGTGCGTGTGCAAGAGATCTACAGCCGGAACTACTTTCCTGAGATGAAGGTGAGCTGGAGGAGATTCCCGGACAACATTGGCCACATGTACTATCCTGGTTGCTTCCGATGCCACGACGGCAAACACGTGTCAGATGACGGGAAGGTGCTATCGAGAGACTGCAATAGCTGTCACACGATCCTTGCACAACAGTTCGAACGAGACACACTCCGCTTGTCACTCGGCGGCGTGCAGTATCACCATCCTGTTGACATTGGTGATGCGTGGAATGAAACCAACTGCAGTGACTGCCACAATTCACAGTGAAAGCGCGCTTCACTTCTTAGGAGTGCTTGATGAGGAATTTCCTGCAATCGATACCTGAAGCTGTCAAAAGGCTCTTCGTTGTCTTCGTCGTTCTCGTCGGAGGATTCCTTCTCATTCGAGTCAGCCTCCCGCCTTCGATGAAGAGCAACGAGCTGCACGTCTCATCCACGATCGAACGGGAGACCGCGAAGCCAATCCGGCACGCCGGCTCGGATGTCTGTGCGGACTGCCATGACGAGTACAATGCGAAGAAGGGAGGCTATCACAGGAATCTCTCCTGCGAAACTTGCCACGGTCCTGCAAAGGAACATGTTGATAACCCCACGGAGGCGAAACCGAACCTCCCGAGGATGAGGGAGTTTTGCGTTCGTTGCCATGCGTTCGATCCCTCTCGACCCACGGGGTTCCCTCAGATAAATCCAGCGGCACATAATCCGCTCAAGCCGTGCGTCACGTGTCATAATCCCCATGATCCCAAGCCGCCATCAGTCCCGCATGAGTGCCAGGCTTGCCATGCCGAGATCGCAAGGACGAAAGCGCTCTCACCGCATGTGATGCTCGAGTGTACAACATGCCATGTCGTACCGACCCAACACAAAGTGACACCGAGGGCTGTCATGGCCACGATACCGGCAGAGAGGGAGTTCTGCGGGAAATGCCATAGCCAGGATTCCCAGATGAAGGAACTGCCCAAGGTGGATCTTGCCACGCATGGCGAGAAATATCTCTGTTGGCAATGTCACTATCCACACATGCCGGAGGTAGAGTAGCTATGGAACGTCGACGGGTCCTCAGGAAACTCCTCACGCTTGCCGCGCAAAGCGGGATTGCGGGATTGATCTTCAAAGCCAGGTCAGCGGCGGCAAACGACTATGATGCGACAAAACACTACTACGGCATGGGCATCCAGATAGATAAATGCATCGGGTGCGGCCGGTGTGTTGAGGCATGCAAGGATGAGAACGCGGTGCCGAAGGACCCATTCTTTTTCCGCACATGGGTCGAGCGATACACCATCAAAAAAGATGGTGAAGTGATTGTCCAGAACATCGACTCGAGAATTGAAGGAGTGAAGGAAGCTGTCGGCGAGCGAGAAATACTGAGAAGTTTCTTCGTGCCTAAACTCTGCAATCAATGCGACAATCCCCCGTGCGTTCAAGTCTGCCCCGTGGGAGCGACGTTCAAGACTGAGGACGGTGTTATTCTCGTCGATGAGAATCGTTGCATCGGATGCAGGTATTGTATTCAAGCCTGTCCCTACGGTGCGCGCTACATGAATCCCCAAACGGAAACAGCCGACAAATGCACGTTCTGCTATCATCGGATTACGAAGGGTCTGCTGCCCGCGTGTGTTGAAGTCTGTCCGACGCAGGCAAGGATCTTTGGTGACGTGAAAAGCAGTGCAAGCCCTCTTACCAGATTCAAGCGCATGAACAAGCTTCACGTGCTGAAAGCATCTCTCAATACCGAGCCAAAAGTATCTTACTCCGGCCTCGATGGAGAAGTCCGATGAACCCGACAAGCGAAAAACTCGTTGACCTTTTGAAACAGGTGGAAGGCTACATCTATCCGAACGAGATCGAGGTTCACTGGGGAATACTTGTAGTCGTCTATCCGTATCTCACCGGACTTGTTGCGGGGGCTTTCATCCTTGCATCGCTCGTGAAGGTGTTCAACATAAAAGAGGTGCAAGCAGTGTACCGACTTTCACTGCTTACGGCTCTTGCATTTCTTCTCATTGCACCCCTCCCTCTT
>CAYHRX010000173.1:0-3921 GCA_964359075.1 uncultured Chitinophagales bacterium | reverse complement strand
CGCTCGTACGAGATTTTCCTGAACCCGAACTTCACTTCTGCTATGGCGATGTTTGGTTTCGTCTACGCATGGTACCTGATGGTTGTGCTGTTATTGGAGATTTGGTTCACGTACCGGAAAGACATCATTGTGTGGTCGAAACAGGAAAAACCTCCGATGAAGTGGATTCATACAATCGTATCGCTCTTCTCGACTGACATTAGTGACAAAAGCGTGGAGTTCGACAAGAAGGTCGTCAAAGGAATCACTATCATCGGCATTCCTTCTGCATTTCTTCTGCACGGGTACGTTGGATTCATATTCGGCTCCATCAAGGCAAATCCGTGGTGGAATAGCGTGCTCATGCCGATTGCCTTTCTGTTTTCGGCTATCGTCTCAGGCATCGCGCTCGTCATCATCCTGTACATGGTGATCATACCGTTCAGGGGTGAGAAGATCGATATGAAATGCCTCGACAAGATGGCTTCATATCTCTTCTACGCGGTCATCGTTGACTTCTCCCTTGAGTTGCTTGATTTCATACATCGCCTTTATCAGAGCGAAGAATCAATCAAGATACTTTCAGAGATGGTGATGAATAAGCTCTTCATCAGTCTCATCATCATTCAGGTGCTGCTCGGGATGTTGATACCGCTCGCGATTATCGTGGGTGTGAAACTCTTTAAGTTTGATGAAGAGCTGAGAAAGCTTCTCTACTTTGTCTCTGTCATTCTCATTCAGTTGGGCATCTTTGCCACCCGCTGGAACGTTGTGATTGGCGGCCAGATGTTTTCGAAGAGTTTCAGGGGACTCACCGCGTACAAGACGGAACTGACAGGTATCGAGGGGCTGCTGATGACCCTTGTGCTTCTGGTGTTGCCGCTCGTTGTCCTTGCGGTGTTAATGAAGATATTCCCAGCTTGGGAAACGCCAAAGCGGAATCCTGTTGGAGAAGCGGCTGCTTGATATTATATTGGATGAACCCAAAACGACCAAGACAATGAATGAACAGACGGTAGTTCAGGCTTCCCAAAGCAAACGGAATTTCCTCAAGTACGTGCTTAGCGGCGGACTTGTTGCCTGGGTGGCTTCCGTTGTGTACCCGCTTCTTGCGTACCTCAACCCTCCCAAACAAGCCGAAGTGGAAGTCAACAGCGTGAAGGCGGGGAAGATAAGTGAGATTGAGAAGGACAGTGGAACCATCGTTCGGTTCGGCAACAAGCCAGTGATCCTTGTGCGGATGGCGAGCGGCGAGATGCGAGCGTTCTCAGCAACGTGCACTCACCTCGACTGCACTGTCCAGTACCAGAAAGATATGGGCGTCATCTGGTGCGCGTGCCACAATGGTAAGTATGATCTGAATGGTCGCAATGTGTCCGGACCACCTCCGCGGCCGTTGGATGAATTTAAGGTCATACTTCAGGGGGAGGAGGTCTTGATTTCGAAAAAAGCATGACAAAGATCTGGATCAAACTCTATCGCTGGGTCGACGAACGCGTTCATCTTGAAGACCTGGTTGAATTTCTCGGCAAGAAGTATGTGCCCGTCCACAGTCATTCGTTGTGGTACTACTTCGGCGGAGTGTCGCTCTTTCTGTTTATCATTCAGGTAATCTCGGGGATACTCCTCTTGCTCTACTACAAGGGGAGTGAGGAGCTGGCGTTCGAGAGTATTCAGTTCATTATGTCGAAGGTTGAATTTGGGTGGTTGATTCGCTCCATACATAGCTGGGCGGCAAATCTCTTTGTTCTTTCGGCGATGATCCATATGTTCAGCGTCTATTTCACAAAGGCATACCGCAATCCGCGCGAAATGACCTGGCTGACCGGCATGCTGATGTTCTTCCTGGCGCTCGGGTTCGGCTTCAGCGGCTATCTGCTCCCATGGAATGAACTCGCGTTCTTTGCAACAAAGGTCGGCACTGACATTGCCGGAGTCCTGCCGATAATCGGCGAGCCGATCATGATCTTCTTGCGTGGTGGTGAGGAAGTGACGGGAGCGACTCTCTCACGGTTCTTTGGCTTCCACGTCGCCGTTCTTCCCGGCATTTTCACGGTACTGCTCGGCATCCATCTCATCCTCGTTCAAAGGCAGGGGATGAGTGAACCTATTGATGTGGAAAACTCGCCGGCTGCCGAACGGAAGACCATGCCGTTTTTCCCCAACTTCCTTCTGCGAGATTTGCTTTTCTGGCTGTTGGTGTTGAACCTTCTGGCGATTCTTGCTGTGTTCTTTCCGTGGGAATTGGGGAAGAAAGCCGACCTCTTTGCCTCGGCCCCGGCCGGCATCAAACCTGAATGGTATTTCATGTTCATGTTCCAAACGCTGAAGTACATCCCTGCACAATTGTGGATCGTCGATGGTGAGGTGTTCGGCATTATGGCCTTTGGCATCGCCGGATTGCTGTGGACGCTTGTCCCGTTCTGGGATCGGAAGAGCTCGCGGGGTGAAAAAAATCGCCTCATTACGTACTCCGGCCTGTTTGCGGTGATGTATATTATTATTCTCACAATCCTCGGATGGAGATCATAAGAACCGTGCCTATGCTCCTGCTTTGTCTTCTTCTACCTCTTATGGCATCGTCCCAGCCACGCGTGGACCAATGCTTGACGTGTCACGAAACTCTGGGTGACAAACCATCCGAGTTATTTAGACGCGATGTCCACTTCCAGAAGGGGGTCTCTTGCGCTGGTTGTCATGGGGGTGATGCGTCGGCCGAGGAGATGGAGCAGGCCATGTCAACCGAAAAGGGATTCATCGGTGTGCTCAAAGGAGACGGCATTTCCAATGCGTGCGCGCGATGCCATTCCAGTGCAGCCATCATGGTGAAGCAGTTCAATTCGACCCTGCCTAGAAACCAGTTGGAGGTGCTTTCATCGAGTGTCCATGGAAAACTCTCCACGACAGGAAAGGAGCACATTGCGCAGTGTACCACCTGCCACGATGTGCATGGCATCGTCTCGACGAAAGAACCGAGTTCGCCCGTATATCCACTCAATGTTGCGAAGACGTGCGAGAAGTGTCATTCCGATGCCGCCTTCATGCGCGCGTATAATCCTGCCTTACCCGTTGACCAACTCGACAAATACCGCACGAGCGTTCACGGCATGAAGAACGCGCACGGTGACATCAAAGTCGCGGCGTGCGCGAGTTGCCACGGCAGCCACGACATCCGTTCTGTCAGTGATGTGAAATCAAAAGTGTATGCATGGAACCTCCCCACAACCTGTGGGGCCTGCCACGCCAATGCGAAGTACATGAAGGGATACAGAATCCCGACCGACCAGGTGAAGAGGTTTTCCGGCAGCGTTCATGGAAAGGCGCTCCTCGAGAAGCACGATCTTGGTGCACCTGCGTGCAATGATTGTCACGGCAATCATGGAGCGGCACCTCCAGGTGTGGAGTCAATTTCGAAGGTATGCGGAACCTGTCACGCGCTTAATGCAACGCTCTTTGCTTCAAGTCCGCACAAGAAGGCCTTTGACAGACGGAGGCTCCCGGAATGCGAGACGTGTCATGGTTATCACGAGATTGTTGCTGCAACTGATGAACTGCTCGGTGTGTCGCCGGAGGCCACGTGCAGCAGGTGCCATCGCGAAAACCAAAACGTGAAAGGATACCTGGCAGCGAAGACCATGCGGCACTTGATCGACAGCTTGGAATCGTCCGAAAAACGCGCGGATTCGCTCGTGGCCGATGCAGAGCAGAAAGGGATGGAAGTCTCCGAAGCGAGGTTCAAGCTGCGCGACGCTCGACAAGCACGGCTGCAGTCGCGGACAATGGTACACGCTTTCAATGAAGAGAAGTTCCGTGAGGTCATTGGCGCAGGACTGAACGTATCCTCCATTGTTGCCAGCGAAGGACAGGCCGCCGTCGATGAGTATTTCTTCCGAAGGTGGGGGTTGGGAGTGGCGACGCTCATTATCACCATTGTTGCAGGAT
>CAYHRX010000172.1:0-6998 GCA_964359075.1 uncultured Chitinophagales bacterium | reverse complement strand
TCATCACCATCGTTCAGGCCGTCGCCGTCGGTATCAGCCTTGACCGGATCGGTTTTGTGTTTCATTACTTCGTCACCATCTTTGAGACCATCACCGTCAGTATCATCCTTCATGGGGTCGGTCTTGTAGGTGTTGACTTCTTCCCCGTCCTTAAGGCCATCCCCGTCGCTATCGGCTTTCAGCGGGTTGGTGTTGTGCTGTTTTACTTCAGCACCATCGTTAAGGCCGTCACCGTCAGTATCAGCGGCCTTGGGATTGGTGCCGAGTTGCTTCTCTTCCTTGTTCGTCAGGCCGTCGCCATCGGGATCGGCATTGCCGCTTTCGCCGGTGACTGTCAGACCGAGGAGAGCTGTCCAGTAGCCATCCTTTGATGGTCCCAGGGGCAATGGTATTGAGCCCTTCTTTACTGCGTTCAGCTCATCATTGAGTGTGTAGTTGAATCCCGTGCTTGCCTCAAAAGAAATCCGGTCGTCCACTCTAAACTGGAAACCGAGACCGGCAGGGATCACTCCCGTCCAGCCTTTCAGTTGGGCGTCGGGCGCAGCGTTGGGTGGTGCTACTTCGACTTCATAGTGCAACGCGCCAGCTCCTGCATAGATGTATGGATTCCAATTGTCGAACGAAAAGGGACTGAGAACAAATCTGTAGTCAATCGGTATGATAAGCGTCGAATACTCAGATCCTGCGACGCGTCCGATCGACACACCTGTTTCGCCCTGGAGGCGCGATACAAGCGGATAGCGGAGGAATGCGCGTGCAAGGAAGCGTCCCTCTCGATCCTGGAGTTGCGTCTGTCCGAACGTTCCTCCAAAACCAATACCGCCACCCAGGCCCGCATCCTTGTACTGTGCCTGAGAGGGGAGGGAAAGCGCGACCGCGCACAATACTAACAAGAGGTTGTGCCAATGAGTGCGCATGCGATGACTCCTTTCATTAATGGTAGAATTATGATGGTGTGGGGTGAGAAAACAACGTCGCTGTTGTGCAATGCTCAGAATTAGAATGATGAGTACTCGAAGCATTTAGCTGTTGAACGACCGCTCAAATCTACGCCAAACAGGTGTCAAATGCAATAACCGATACATCCGGAAATAGAACCTCCTGGTTGGAAGTTCCATGTCCCAGGCATGGAATCTTACCTTATTTCCTTCGGCTCTTTCGAGTTCTTCTCAGCCGCCTCGTCCTTGTTTGCCTTCGATTGCTGGATCAATTACAGCAATGTGTAGCTGATGCCAATTGCCAGTGCCTCCTTAACTTGGGTCTTGGGACTGATGTCCGGTTCATTGATGAACTGAACGTTGAGAACAACGGTGATGTACTTGCTGACTTTCGAGATGAGTGAGTTATCGTTCCGAACGACGATCGTATCAAGGGTCTTGAACGGTGCAAATAGCTCAAGCTTCGACTTGAAGAGGATGTTCTCTTCAAGCTTCCACTCGACGTCGGTTGCAGACTCAAGGCCGCCATCGACCTTCGTCTTCTGCCCATACTTGGATACCGGTGTCTTGTTGCCCGCCCCGTCGTACTTGAAGCCTTTGGCAAACTGCGACTTGAACGTGGCTGCCGCGTATGGATTGAAGTAGACTCCCAGTTTGTACGTCAGGATTGTTTCGAAATCGATCTTGTCATCCGTTTTCCTGAGTCCCTGGTCTCCGAGCCTGGTCTGGCCAAATGCCAATTTGTAAGCATTGGACCAAGTGGTCTTTTCCATATCCTGCGCTGATTTGCCTTCGAGAGTCATGGTATAGGCAAGCGCGTTTTCGCCGCCTTGAGCCCAGTCTGTGAACGCGACCTGTGTAAGCGTCAGTCCGGCAACGACGCTATGCTTCCAGCCGAAGTCGGGGGTTTTTGTTGTGTCCTGTTGTGCGAATGCCGTTGAGACCACGAGCATCACGGCAATACTGAGTTTCTTCATTCATTGCTCCTTTTGGTAGAGGGCGGGTTGTTTCGGACTCAATCTCTTACTTCAGCTTGCCCGAGAATTCGCGTGCAATCCTATCGACTTCCTCTGCTGAAAGGCTGGTGCCGAATGCCGCAGGCTTCTTCTCTTGAGGAGAGCTTGTCTCTTTTGTCCACACGGGTGTGTTTCCGGCCTTGAGGATGATACGCTTCTCAATCTCCTCCATCCATGAACCGATGTGAGCAGGTTCGGCTCGCTGCTTCGCTGCTACGAACTGTTCAGTAGTTTCTGGGTTGATCGGGTTTGTCTCGAACGCCAGACGCTTGATGTTCATGAGGTGGCGTGCAGTGACGTTGTCGGAAATGATGGAACCGCCCCATGTCCCCGGCCCCAGTGTCATCGATGGATCCAGCCCGTTCGTGTAACCCACCGCACCGAGTGCCGCTTGCGTGTTAACAAGGATGCGGAACGCCGGTTTCTCAAGGGCAAACTTCATAATGATGTCATTGTCCTTTGAGTGGATGACGAGCGTGTGCCCGACGCCGCCGAACTCAAGCAGCTCGATGCATCTGTGGCAGGCGTCGCGCCAGCCATCTTCAGTGTAGAAGGAAAGAACAGGGGAAAGCTTCTCGCGTGAGAGCGGGTATCCCGTGCCGACGCCTTGCAGTTCAGCAATCAACACACTGGTGTTAGAAGGGACGGTGATACCGGCTTTGTGCGCAATGAAGACCGGCGACTTGCCCACCATGTCCGCATTGATTGCCCCACGCTGGTCGAACATCAGCCGCGAGAGCTTTTCCTTCTCTTCGCCGGCGACGAAGTACGCGCCGCGGCGTTTGCATTCCTCGACAACCTGGTTCTTGATGGGAGCGTCGCACACTAATGCCGATTCCGTCGAACACAGCACACCGTAATCAAACTGCTTCCCAGAGATAACATCGGCTACAGCCTTGCTTACATTTGCCGTCCGCTCGATGAAGGCGGGGACGTTCCCCGATCCAACGCCATATGCAGGCTTGCCCGAACTATACGCAGCCCGCACCATCGGATTGCTGCCTGTTGCGAGGATGACGGCCGTGAGCTTGTGGCGCATCAACTCGTTTGTTCCCTCGATCGTTGGCGTGGAAAGACACGTCATCAGGTGCTTGGGCGCACCGGCTTTCTCGGCCGCATCACGGATGATATTCATCGCCTCAACGGTACACTTCACAGCTTTTGGATGAGGACTCGCAACAATGGCATTGCGTGCTTTCACCGAGATGATGGATTTGAACATCACGGTGGATGTGGGATTGGTAGAAGGGATGAGCGCAGCCACTACACCCATCGGCTCACCGATTTTGATCACCTTCTTCTCTTTGTCCTCATCGATGACGCCGACAGTCTTCAGGTCCTTAATGGACTCCCAGACGCGGCGGGTAGCGAACTCATTCTTCTTCTGCTTGTCCTCAGGCTTGCCGAATCCTGTCTCTTCAGAAGCCATTCGCCCAAGTCGTGCGGCCTCGGCGTATCCCGCGTCTGCCATTGCCTTCACGATGCGGTCGACCTGTTCCTGCGAGTAGTTGCGGAACTCGAGCTGCGCCGCTTTCGCCTTCACAAGCAGGTCACGCACTTCCTGAATAGACTGGAGGTCTTTGTCGAGAGCCATGAGCGTTCCTCAGATGAACCACATGAAGCTTAGATACGGGTAGGGAATGAAATTGAGTTTTTCGGACGAGGAGGTGTGTCCACCAAAAGACAACGTTGGACTGACAAGGAAGGCAAATTCCCACACGAAGCTGCGAGTATAGTTCCGGATGCCCATGAGTATCAAGCCGAGTTCCATACCGTGGTCGTAGTAGTTGTTCACGTACCACAGCTCACCCAGGAGCTTTGCGCCACCCCTGTCGGACTTGTCAAGCTGCAATGCCATTCCTATCTGTGCGTAAGTGGGAAACGAGCCGCTTGCATTCGAACGACCCTGATTGACCTGCATTGCATTCAGATGGAACTCAACTGGCTCTCCACCAAAGGACACTGTTACATTCAGAGCCTCGACATGAGCATCGGAGACGATGCCTGCGTTCTGAGGGTAGAACCCGAAGTCGGCGCCCAATGCCACCCCCTGCAGGAACCCCATTGTTGGGAATACCTGCACCTTCGTCCCCAACGACCAATAGTTGAACGACCCTGTCATGTTTAACTGGAGAAACTCCAGCGGAGTATACCCACCCTGGACGAATGTCAGATATGGAGCCCACGGTATGAAGTACGGGGCACCCATTATGCCAATGGAACCCCTCCCGGGTGCTGCAACTCTTCCGGTCGACATCCAGAACAACCGGTTCGAGGCAGGGTCACGCACTTCAGCGTTGTCTTGGTCTGATGCTCTGACCTTCTGCGCGGTTGTTGAGTCAATGGTGAATGCAATAAATGCAATGACAGCTAGCGTCATGCAAGTTCAACGAAGTTAGAGAGTCTTATCTTTCCCCCACAACGCCAACCCGGTCTTCTCATCAGCATTCCGCACAAGCTCGGGGCCATCAAACTCTTCGATGGTCACCTCGCATGCAAACACAGGCGTGTCGCCCGGTAGGAGGTGACCGCCTTTTCCGTTTCCTTTCTCGTCTGAGAGTACGACGTGTATGTGTGCAAACGGCTTTCCATCTCTGATGCTGATGTTCCCGTACAAGCTCACAATCTCCATCGGCTCGTTGAAGACGATGTCCTCGTATTTCATCACCTTCTGGTCGTAGTACGCCAGCTTGGCTCGCTGTACCGCACCCATGCCGGTCACTCTGCCGACTGTGATATTGTTCTCCTGCGCGACGCGTGCGATACCATTGTAAAGGTCAGTCCCTCGTTCAAGCTGACCAATGATTGTGCGTTTGATTGTGTAGTTGGGCATTTCAAAGACGCTGTACGAAGTTCCGAACAAGGCCGTCGTGTCATTGCGAGCCCGCTTCCAAGGGCGAAGTCCCGCTTTCTGGGATTCCGTTCATCGGCGGGATTCTGGAAAGCGGAACATTCTCACAATTGAATCAGATTGCTTCTCCCGACACAAAGCGTCGGGATCGCAATGACGACATGTCCTACGAAAACAAACTCGGTTGGTTCTCCTTCGTCGGAGTTACGTTGAGATGTTTGTACGCCAGTCTCGTCGCCTCGCGGCCCCGAGGAGTGCGCTTGATGAATCCCTCCTGAATCAAATACGGCTCGTACACCTCCTCGATAGTCCCGGGTTCTTCACCAACCGCAACAGCCATCGTGCTTATTCCGACAGGTCCACCGTTGTACTTCTCAATGATGCAATGGAGGATGCGCTTGTCCATTTCGTCGAGGCCGTGCTCGTCAACCTCAAGCGCCGTCAGAGAATGATTGGCAACTTCTCTTGAGATGACCCCTTTGTGGCTTTTGAGTTTTGGATCGGCCTGCGCAAAGTCCCGACACCTCCGCAGAAGACGGTTCGCAATCCGAGGAGTGCCCCGGGACCGTTGTGCGATTTCAGAAAGCCCGATCTCTTCATACTCAATGTTGAGAATTGCCGCCGACCGTTTCAGAATCTTCTCAAGTGTGGTAGGGTCATAGTAGTCGAGCCTGCTGGAGATGCCGAAGCGTGCGCGTAGTGGCGCCGTCAGCAGTCCCGCCCGGGTGGTTGCGCCAATGAGCGTATACTTCGGGAGTGTCAACTGGATGCTTCGTGCGCTCGGCCCCGAGTCGATCATGATGTCGAGGCGGAAGTCCTCCATTGCCGAGTAGAGATACTCTTCGACCACAGGATTCAGTCGGTGGATTTCGTCAATGAACAGGACGTCGCCTTCTTCAAGGTTCGTAAGGATGCCGGCGAGATCGCCGGGCTTGTCAAGAACAGGGCCGGAGGTTGTTTTGATGTTGCTCCTCATCTCGTTCGCGATGATATAGGCAAGAGTCGTTTTTCCGAGTCCCGGCGGACCGGTAAGCAACACATGGTCGAGAGCCTCATCGCGTTGCCGGGCGGCGGTAATGAAGACCTTGAGGTTTTGGGTGAGCTTGTCTTGCCCGTAGAAATCGGAGAACGAGAGTGGCCGCAGCGCCTGGTCGAATTCGACCTCGGCTTCAAGCCGCTCGGGGGATGTGTAATCTGATTTTCGCATGCCAAAGGCATCACTTTGTGATTGGCCAAAAGGTAACACATCGCTTCCTGAGATTCAACAGTTTACCCAGAATCGTTCGGGGTTGATTCTCGGATGTGGCTTTGCTACCTTACGCTGTGGCGATCAATGTCAAAAAGCAAATAAACTACTGGCTGACTACTGCTGAACGTGACTTTGAGTCGGCGGAGGCTTATGCTGGACAGAGGCAAGAACTTGCACTGGTGCCTCTTTCTGTGTCATCTCGTGATTGAGAAGCACCTCAAAGCATTGGTTGTTCAGCATACAAAGCGGATGGCTCCGAAGATACACGATCTTGAGTATCTTGCAGAGCTTGCCGGACTTGAGCTGCCCGTTGAGGAGTTGGACTTTCTCACGGAGATGAACGGCTTCAATCTCGAAGTTCGGTATCCCGATGAGCAGCTCAAAATATACAAGAAGGCAACATCTGCGTTGACAAAGAGGCTCTTTCAGAGAACGAGGAAGTTTGCAGTATGGGCAAGAAGACTCGTGAAGCGGTAAGTATCGCAAAGCAATACATCAAGGTTCTTCGAGACAACAATATCCGTATTGAAAAGGCATATCTCTACGGATCATACGCAACCGGCAGCCCTCGCAGGCACAGTGACATCGACATCGTTGTTGTGTCGCGGCAGTTTAGAAAGTCTCGCTATGATGACAGTGTCCGCATCGCCAAGCTTCGTCGCAGTGTCGATCTTCGCATCTCGCCGCTTGCCTACCACCCGCGTGACTTCATCATGGATCATATCATTCCCAACGAGGCGATGACGAAGGGGATAAGAATTGTCTGAAAACCCCGGTTGGATTGCTGGATAGATGGAGTAATGGATAGATGCTGAGCGCTTGACACATTCGCGTCCCGAAAGTCGCGGCAACTTGCTCATATTGCTACGAGCAGAGCCTCGAAACGTTCCTCGGGAATGGGAAGATGGTCTTCTTCCAGCGCGCCAATATGTGCCTGGATTGCT
>CAYHRX010000171.1:0-7001 GCA_964359075.1 uncultured Chitinophagales bacterium | reverse complement strand
GATGAAAAGAGTTCAAGAATCAAACCTACTTTTCCTCAGTGTCTCCATGACTCTGCCCGTCCCGGAAAGCGGGACGAGGCCTCGTCTCGACAGAGTCGAGACGGGTGGCAAACCCCCTTTTTCAACAGCCTGTTAGAGTGCCAGTGCGTCAGGCTGAGCACCTCATTCGATCCTCGCCTTCAGAGGTCCAATCAACCCCGAATACTCCCTCAGCTCCGTATCGATTGAGCCGATGACCACTTTGGTGTTTACACGGACAGGGATCTTTCTTTCATCATCCGTCAGCCAGATGACGATGCGGCCTTCAGTCTTGAAAAGCCCTCCTTCTCTCACCAGCGGCTCCACAACAAGCGTCTTGAATGTTCCCGCCTCGGTTTCCAGTTCCTGCCTGCCGAGAAACTTCACCTTCAACTCGTGGCTCTTGTCCTTATAGAAGTTATGAAGCGTCGGGCCTTCACCTACCTTCAGGGTCGAGTAATCCAACAGGCGTGCGTAGTAGAACGCCGACATGATATCATGCACGTATTCCGGAATCTCATATTGCCCCTCCGTTGTCTTCGCCACATGTTGTACCTGATCGAACTCGGCGATGAAGTCCCGTCGATACGAGCCTTCACGGATGTGTTGTTCGAACTTCAGTGGCGCAATTGTTTCAACATCGATAAACGTCAGGTACCGGTCCTCCACTTTATATATCCAGTTGAAGCTCGGATGCGAGTTCACCGTGAACTCAACGCGGTAGCACTTCCTTCCTGCGATCGAATCGTAGTCAGCCACACGCATCACTGCCTCGCCGGCGTTGATGAAGCCGTAGTTCACATTAAACACGAGCCGCTCCCCAACGCCAAAGGCCTCGTTCTTGAGCTTGCGGAGCTGAATCTTCTTGAGCGAGTCAGCACGCCACTGCGCCAGTGAATCCTGAACATGCTTCTGCCTGATCGAATCTGCGACTGCCTTTGCGAGCATCACATTCCGGAGCGAGTCTTCTCGGGCAATGGCGGCAAGGCTGTCCGCAACGGCCTTTGCTCTGGCCGCGGCAATCTTGGACCTCGACGATTTGCCGGTTGTTGATTTCTTTTGTGTGGTTTGTCCTGTCAGCAACCCGACCGTTGCCGCAACGAGAAGAACCGCCACCAGAAGCCTTGCGATGCGATGTAGGCTACCCATGCGAAACGATTTCCTTTTCATTGTATTCAGCGAGTAATGAGCAGGCAGATTCGTACACTTCATCAACCGATATGCTCATCATGCAGGCACACGGAAGATCTTTCCTGCGTTCACACTCCTTGCACCCAACAGGTTTGTCAGGAACCAACACACGCTTCCTCTTTGTGTACGGCCCCCAGCGGGCTGCACTCATTGCTGTGATCTGAGGGAACATAGACACCACCGGAGTCCCAACTGCCACGGCAATATGGAGTGGTCCGGTAGAATTGGAGATGAACAGATTCGCCCGCTTGGCCACAGCGCTGAGTTCCTTAAGAGAAAGCCTGCCGACGAGAGGAATCGCCTTCCCTTTCGACCCGATCAGGACTTCGGAAACCTTGCGTTCTTCACCCTTGGCTCCCGTGACCAGTATCTGTGAGCCTCGCTCGCTCTGGAATCTGGCGGCGAGTCGTCCGAAGTACTCCGGCGGCCACTCCTTCGCCGAGCCCCCGCTACCGGGATGGATGACGATGACTTCCTTCTCCTGATCAATCCCTAATGAAGAGAGAAGCATGTCCATCTTCTCCTGCACATCAGGAGGTATGTTGATATAGAACTCTGGCTCGCCCTGAATCGGGCAGTCAAGTTCCTTAAGGAGATTAAGATTGTACTCAAGCTCGTGGCGCCTGGCATACTTGCGGTGCTCGTAGACTCGCCTGTTGAAGAGGAGCGAATAGTAGCGATAGCCTGTTCCAATCCGCAAGGGTATTCCGGCACGGAACATCAGCCATGCAAGTCGTGGAGTTGGATGGACGACGATAGCTACATCGAAGCCCTTCCTCCGAATGGTGTTCAGCATTTCACTGAAGGGGATCAGTTGCTGACCGTCGTCATACAGCAACAGCTCGTCGGCATACGAGTTCCCCTCGACGAGATCGGCGGTGTACTTCTTGAGAAGCAACGTGATATGGGCATTCGGGAAGCGCTTGCGGAGCAATGGAAGCATCGGAAGGGTAAGGATCACGTCGCCAAGACGGTCGGTGCGGACAAGAAGGATTCGCATCGATGCAGACACATTTGGGGGCAACAGTCAGAGGCTCCGTGTTGAACACGAAGAAATATAGGCGAAGGGCAATTCAATAGCAACCAAGGCCGGACTATCACGCCTTTTCCAGCATCCCCCTCATCGGTTTCCAGTAGAAGTCGATCCAACCCTGTTTGATTGCTTCGTACTTCTCATCGGGGACGCCGCTTTGCCTGAAGCTGAGATGAGTGCCGCCGGCAATCTTGTTGAGTGTGAATGTCACTCGCGAGTAGTGCCCGACGGGCCAGTCGCTGGCGCGCCAGATCTGGACGATCTTCTTGTTCTTCACCAGCTCCACGTTGGAGCCTTCGACGTAGCCATCGTATGCGGAGATTGGCCCGCCAACCTCACGACTGATCTTTGCCGCAGCGCCGGTGAACCTCGCGTGCTTGCGCGAGTCCATGAAAGCTTCATACACTTCCTCTGGAGCTACTTTGAATGTTACGGACTGACGGATGGTTTTGGGCATGGAGTCTGCTTTAACAGAGTGTTGAAAAACAGAATTCCTGGCCACGGAGGCACCGAGACACAGAGTGAATGTGATGAAAAGAAGTCAAAATCAAACCTACTCCTCCTCAGTGTCTCCGCGCCTCTGTGGCAAACCTCCTTTTGCTGAGCGCCCGCCTGCCGGACGGGCAGGCAGCGAGTCCCAACGTTTTGTGTCGGGATCGAAGCATGACACATCAGCTACGATGACGGGACTTTCTTCCCTGTCAGTCTGTTCTTTTCCAGTTCCTTCTTCTCACCCATCAGCGCCTGTTGATGCTCAAGGTATTCACGCACCGGCTCCCCACGGACAGAGGCATCTTTCATCTTCCGATGGTTCTCAGCGATCAGCTCGTCAATTTGTTGCTTGCGCAGGATGACCATACAACTCTCTGCAATCTCCCCTGGGTCAGCCTCTTCAGGTGCTGAACCCATCTCACTCCATCCTTTGCTGATCTCGTACTTGCTGAAGATAAGGTCGGCAACGAACCGGCGGAATTCATCATCATCCACTTCCGTGATGAGCGTGTTGGCGTCCCACTCGTGTCCACTCTCGGCATGATGCAGCAGACTCTGTACAAGCCGCTGGGCCATCGGATGTTTGAACATTTCCGGTGCGATGTAGGAGAAGACGAAGCCCACCATGTCATTGCCATGCTCAAGCATAAGCTTGAGAAGATCACGCTCGGCGGATGGAAGCGGCTTCGCCACAGGCGTCTGCACTTGCTCGGGCGTTGTTTCGTCCAACGAGGGGGCTGACTCCCTCCGTTGCGCAAACTGGGCGCGGGTCTTCTCGTGTCCAAGTATCTTCTCCAGCTCCCGGTACAACACCGACTCATAGATGCCGTATTTCTCCGAGACGCTCTTGATGTAGAACGTCCGCTTCAGCTCATCCTTCATCTTCGCTATGGTCTCCACAATCGAGCGGACGGCACGAGCCTGGCCGTCGGGTGTGTTCAGCAGACCTTCGGACTGGAACGCCTTTGCCTTGAAGTCGAGGAACGACACAGCGCTGTCAAGATACTTTTGGAACGCCTCCCCGCCGTTCTTCTTCACGAACGAGTCGGGGTCGTCACCTGCCGGCAATTCTGCAACCTTCACTTCCAACCCCTGCTCGATGATAAGATCAACGCCACGCACGGTTGCCTTGGAGCCTGCGGAGTCTGCGTCGTAGACGAGCGTGATGTTCTTTGCGTACCGGCCAACGAGCTGGATTTGCTCTTCCGTCAGCGCTGTGCCGCTGGATGCAACAATGTTCTGGATGCCTGCCTGATAGACGGAGATGAGATCGGCATAGCCTTCCACAAGGATGGCGTATTCCTTCTCTCTGATTGCCTCCTTGGCCTGAAAAAGCCCGTAGAGGTTGCGGCTCTTGTTGTAGATCGGAGTTTCGGGTGAGTTGATGTACTTGCCCAGCGGGTCATCTTCACGCATCTTGCGGGCGCCAAAGGCGATCGTACGCCCGGAGGAAGAAAAGATCGGAAACATCGCACGACCACGAAAGCGATCATAGTAGGCCGATCCCTGCCTGCCGGCCCGCTCCGCCGAAGCGGAAGCGAGGCGAGCAGGCAAGGCATCTTCACGCTTTACCACAAGTCCGGCCTTGTCCAGCAGATCTATCGGGACATTCTCCCGCTCCATCCTCTTCATCAGTTCGTCCCACGAGTTCATCGAGTAGCCGAGTCCGAACTTGCGGATCGTTTCATCGGTGAAGCCGCGGTGATGGAAGTATTCGAGCGCCAGCTTGCCTTCGACTGTGGTGGTGAGGCTCTCGTAGAAATACAGTCCGGCTTTCCGACACACGTCGTAGAGCTTCTCGTTTTCTGTCGCCTCGGCGCTTTCTTCCGGACTCTCGGACGGCAAGGCAATCCCCACACGCTCCGCAAGACTGCGCACCGCTTCGATGAACGACACCTTCTCAAGCTGTGAGATGAATGAGAAAACATTCCCGCCATTCCCGCACCCGAAGCAGTAGTACATCTGCTTCTCGGCGCTCACGCTGAACGACGGCGTCTTCTCCTGGTGGAAGGGGCAAAGCCCGATGAAGTTCTTCCCTCGCTTCTTCAGGCGAACGTACGAGGAGATGACGTCCACGATGTCTGATGCATTGCGGACTTCATCTATTTTGGAATCGGGGATGCGCATGGGAAGCCGGGGAACGGTGCCGCCTCTTCGGGAACCTCAGTCTGTGAGATTAATCTGGAACGAATCTACTGAAAACACGTCAGAGAGGCAAGGAAAGAAATCGGGTTGCAAAGGCCCGACTGTTATCGTATCTTGAGTGCGTGCGGCACAGCCATCCATAACGGGGGGAGAAAACCAATGAGAATCCTAGCAGTCGAAGACGAGCCGGAATACCTTGAGATGCTGCAGATGGTGATGAACGGTATCGGGCATTCCATTGTCGTCGCAAAGAATGGAATCGAGGCGATTCAAATTCTGGAGAAAGAGAAGATTGACATCATCCTGTCCGATGTTGCCATGCCTACAATGGATGGCATCGAGTTCCACAAGCAGGTGAGAGCGAAGCCGGAGCATAAAGAGACGCCGTTCATTTTTCTGACCGGCGTGACGAACCTGAAGAAAGTGAAGGAGGAGTGCAGTACGAGCAAGGACTTGCTGCTGCAGAAGCCGATTTCTGTTGAGAGGCTGCTGAAGATGTTCTCGGGTCAGTTCAAACCGTTGCCTTGATCCCAACCCTCCCTTAGCGATCAAAACAACCAGCCCGCCGATTGCCCGGCGGGCTTTGGTGTTTCATCCTTCCGCCCTTGTTCATTGGGGGCTCATGCTATCGCAACAGAATCATTTTTCTGATACCTGAAAATTCACCGGCCAGAATCCTATAGAAGTACACCCCGCTCGCCAACTTGCCCGCATTCACCACCACAGACTTGAACCCAGCCTCTTGCGTTTCATTTACAAGCGTCGCCACCTCTTCACCGATTATGTTGTAGACCTTCAACACGACACGTGACTGGACCGGGAGGCTGTATTGGATGTGTGAAGCACCAATCGGATAGTCAAGATGTTACATGATGCAAAAAATGATTGCGCCCACCGGACTGCCAGCGGGCGCTCATGCACGACAATGTCCGTGTTGGTCGAACTACACCTGCATCTTATCCGGCTCGTACATCTTCTTCGGCCTCGTCTTCTTGCGGGTGAACTTCTTCTCGACCGTTTGCGTGGGAATCTGCGGCTCCTCCTCAACGTCAGGATACGTGTAGATGTCGTACTTGTAGTTGCGGAGGATGATCTGGTTGCCGTTGCGGCCGAGGACGTACTGGGGCAGCAGTGGTATCTTCCCACCTCCACCCGGCGCATCGATGACGTAGTGCGGAATCGCAAGTCCTGAGGTGTGTCCTCGCAGCTTGTCCATGATATCCAGACCAACACTCACCGGCGTGCGGAAGTGGTTCGCTCCCTTGGTAATATCCGCCTGATACAAATAGTACGGACGCACACGCATGGTCAGCAGTTTGCGCATCAACTCCAGCATCACGTCGGGGTTATCGTTCACGCCTTTCATCAGCACTGCCTGGTTGCCCACGGGAATGCCGGCATCTGCAAGCATCTCACATGATTTCTTGGCTTCCGGCGTACACTCCCAGGGATGATTGAAGTGTGTGTTCACATAGATCGGATGATACTTGTGCAGCATCTTGCAGAGTTTTGGCGTTACACGCTGTGGAAGAACGCATGGCATCTTCGTTACCAATCGAATAATCTCTATGTGAAGAATAGCTCGCAGCCCCGCGATCACCCGTTCCAGCATGAAGTCTGTCAACATCAGCGGATCACCTCCGGAGAGAATCACGTCCCGAATCTCGGGGTGAGAAGCGATGTAGTCGATGCCACCCTGGATGTACTTCATGTTGATTTTGGTAGAGTCGCCAACCTTTCGCTTCCTTGTACAAAAGCGGCAGTACATTGAGCACTGGCTCGTTGTCAGGAACAACACCCGGTCAGGATATCGATGCACAATGCTGGGAACAGGACTGTGGGAATCTTCGGCAAGTGGATCCTCAGGGAATCCATCCTCTTCGAGTTCTTTGCCATCAGGGATACACTGCAGCCAGATAGGATCGCCGGGGTACCTGATAAGACTGAGATAGTACGGGTTGATGCGAATATGAAAGAGCTTATTCAACCGCTCTGCCAGCTCCGAGTCAAATCCAAACCGCTCCACAAGATCTTTTCCGCTGTCCACACTCTGTCGCAACATCTCTTGCCAGAGTTCCATGCGTGCCTGTGTTCCTCCGTTATGTAGTGTATTTGCCGTACA
>CAYHRX010000170.1:0-7011 GCA_964359075.1 uncultured Chitinophagales bacterium | reverse complement strand
TGGCCCGGGTGAAAAATCCGTTATGCACGGACATCCCGATGCTTTTGCTGTGTTCTTGACTGATGTGCAAGGCAAATTCACCTTGCCTGACGGAAAGACGCTGGAGACCACTCCAAAAGCCGGCACGACCATGTGGACTCCCGCGGGAAAACACTTGCCTGAGAATACCGGAGACAAACCTTTTGAGCTCATTCTGGTTGAGCTGAAAAGCAAGAAGAAATGACAGAGCTATGCCGCCCACAATCATCATCATTCAACCAACAACAATAAACAGGAGGTAACATGTACATCATCGTCGAACACGAGATCTCCAATCCCAAGACGTTTTGGGGAAATGCAAAATCCGGACTGGCTGATCTGCCATCGAATCTGAAGTTGCACCAGAGCCTTCCCAACCGGGAAGGGACGAAGACGGTCTGCCTCTGGGAAGCCGCAAGCGTGAATGAGGTACGAGAGTTTGTAGAAGGAGCGGTGGGTGCAGTCAGCAACAACGCCTACTTCGCTGTTGAGGCCGAGAACGCTATGGGGCTGCCCACTGCCATCAAAGCAGGAGTGACAGCATAACCCCTACTGCACGGGACGAAGGACTGGACGATCCTGCTTCGTTCGGCCTTCGTGTTGGTCTCTATGAACAGCACCAGTTCATCTTATATCATAAGTTAGCAGCTAAAGCAAAGCCAGTTCGGCGCCAGCGAACAACGTTGGCACATGGCCTCCGGGCGGCTCCGGCAGGATTGCCGGTTACTGCACGTCAGGATACGGTTGTGTATGGTTAGTCCCCGACGCAGGAATAGCATTATCTAAGTCCCAACGCTTGAGGCTTTTGCACGGGATGGGGTGGCTTTTCCTGGATCAATTCCGATGTTCTAGCTGAGATCTCTTTTGTTGGCCTTTCCACTCGGAATTGTCTTATTTGAAAGGTCATCCTTTCTTTGTGGCAATCGGAGATTACTCGCGCGGGGAGCAAACGCATTTTTTTGGACTTTCTCTAACTGCATGTGGTCCTCAATGTCCTCGGCGAAGGTATGGTGGGCCACTCCTCGATCGCATCGATCTTCATATCGAAGTGCCCGCAGTGAAGTACAAAGGCTCTCAAGCAAAGAGAGTGGAGAGAGTTCTGAGAAAATTTGCGCGAGGGTGATGCAGGCGCGTGAGATTCAAGTACACAGGTTCAAGGGGCGCAAAGGACTCTACGCAAACGCCGACATGCAATCGAAGGACATCCGTGAGTACTGTAAACTCGATGCTGCAGGGGAGGAGCTGCTGAAGATGGCGATCACCAAGCTCGGACTCTCTGCGCGTACGTATGATCGCATACTCAAGGTGGGGAGGACGATTGCCGACATGGCAGGGAGTGCTGACGTTCGACCCGAACACATTAGCGAAGCCATACAGTACCGAAGCCTTGACAGAAACCTGCTTGGTTAGTGCAAGAGAAAGACAGGCCGGAAGTGTTTTACCCGTTCTTCATGGTTGGGCAAACGTGTGGCGTTCGTCATCCAGTTCCTTACCGACGTTGACATTCATCTGGATGAACTGCATATTGTACGCAGCGCAGTACCCTCCCTCCCCTTAATTCTCAACGACTAGAAAAATAGCTTTCAGGAGTCATTGTGGGACAGCAGCAAGTCCTGTTTGTAATTCTGGCTGTGTGTGTCATTGCTATTGCCCTCTCTATCGGAGTCATCGCACTGAAGGGTACCGGTGTTGTGGACAATCGTGCACTTGTTGAGCAGGATTTGAAATTGATGGCCAGGAAGGTGCAAGAGTTCGTGAGGACTCCGTCGCAGAATGGGGGAGGACGAACCTCACTCTCTACGCTGGCCCAAATGCCCGACGCGCTTCAGTTCCTCGGACTCTCTCACTCAAACGCGCATGGTGACTTCCGTGTCAAGAGAAGCGACAACCCTGCTTGTATTCAGATCATTGGTGTGGGTATGGAACAGGGCTATGACACGAAGAAGCCGCTCCGGTTGATGATTACCGTGTGGGCTGATAGCACTGCCATCAGTACCTTGAACTAGTGCCTTTTCAAATAACTCATAATGTGCTTTCTTAGAGAATCTAACCGCAAAGGACGCCAAGATGTGAATTGAGTTCCCGTCGCAGAGGTCGCAAAAGCCACAAGAGATAGGGCAGGCTTGATTCCTTCGCGCTCTTTGCATTCCCCAGTCTAAACCGGCTTAGCGTTCTTCGCGGTAAAAGTTCATTGTGACTTTTTAGATTCGGCACTAGCTCCCGCCTCTCGCTCTTCCCGCTCAGCGGTCGTGGAAACTGCATACCGTTTTCCGTACCTTGATGCGGGAATCGCTGCATCAAGCACACACACTTTCTGAGATTCCGGATGCATCACGTAACGCTCATTCCCGGTGATGGGATTGGCCCTAGCATTAGCGAGGCGGCGGTCAGCATCATCAAAGCAACGGGAGTGAAGATCGAGTGGGAGAAGGTGGAGGCAGGCCTCACCGCCATCGATAAGTACAAGGATCCTCTGCCACCACACGTTATCGAGTCAGTAGCGAGGACAAAGCTCGCACTCAAGGGGCCGCTCACCACACCCGTCGGGTCTGGTTTCCGCAGCGTGAATGTTGCGCTGAGGAAGGAATTCGACCTTTACATCAACCTAAGACCTACCCGTTCGTTTGAAGGTGTTCCGGCTCGTTACAAGGACATCGACCTCATCGTTGTTCGGGAGAATACGGAAGAATTCTATGCGGGCATCGAACACTACATTGACCCTTCGCGCAGTGCCGCTGAGACAATCGGGGTGGTCACGCGTTCAGGCTCGACGAGAATTATCGAGTACGCCTACGAGTATGCCCGTGCCAACAAACGGAAGAAGGTAACGACAGTCCACAAGGCGAACATTCTGAAGTACACGGGTGGGCTGTTCCTTGAGGTCTCGCGCCACGTTGCGGCGAACTACCCCGACATCCAGACCGACGATAAGATCATCGACAACATGGCGATGCAGATGGTGATCAACCCGCATCAGTTCGACGTCATCGTGACCACGAACCTGTTTGGAGATATCCTGTCGGATCTTGCATCTGGACTTGTCGGAGGTTTGGGGCTGGCTCCGGGTGCGAACATCGGGTATAACGCGGCAATTTTCGAGGCCGTGCACGGAAGCGCGCCCGACATTGCAGGAAAGAACCTCGCCAACCCGTGTGCGATCGTCCTCGCCGCGGCGATGATGTTGCGCCATCTGAAGGAGAATGCGGCCGCTGAACGAATCGAAAACGCCATTACGGCAGTGTTGAAGGAGGGAAAGCACGTAACGAAGGATTTGAATCCGACGAGCCACGTCGGAACCACGGAGATGACAGAAGCAATCATCAGAAAGATGGACTAGCAGGCTGTTGAAAAACCCAGCCGAACAGTCATTGCGAGCGAAGCGAAGCAATCTCATTTCTCGAATCCACGCTGAAAAGAGAGATTGCTTCGGCAGAGAACGCCTCGCAATGACAATCAAAAGACTTTTTCAACAGCCTGCTAGTGGAAGTGCAGCCTGTGTCCACTAATCCATCAACCCAACTATCCTACTTGTGATTCTATTGCGTGATCCTATTGCCTTCAGTATTGCACAACACCGTCTCGCCCAGGCCAAGTTTTTCTGATCCCTCCTTGATCACTTTCAAATCACCAACAACAACGAACGCCATCCGGGAAGAATCCAGGTACTTCTTCGCCGCCTTCTTCACATCGTCCAGCGAGACCTTGTCGATGTTCTGCAGGTAGGTCTCGTAGTAGCTCTCAGGCAGGCCATACAGAACAATGTTCTGCAGAGCACCTGCGATCTGTGCCGGTGTCTCGAAGTTGAGAGTGAAATTTCCCATGAGTCCCTTCTTGATGAATGCCAGTTGATCTGCCGTCATACCGCCGTTGTGCATCCTGTCGATCTCGTACTTGAACTCCTGCAGCGAGCTATCCGTCTTTGCCGTCACTACACCCGCATTGGCAACGAAAGGCCCGGGCTGCTTGTTGAACGAGAAGTTCGAGCGAGCACCATACGTAAAGCCGTGCTTCTCGCGTAGATTCAGGTTGAGTCTGCTGGTGAACTGTCCACCCAGCTCCCGGTTCATCACCGTGATTGTGAAGAAGTCAGGAGTGTTGCGTGAGGCTGCCGGATAGCCGATCCTGATTTCGGATTGTGCCGCTCCCGGTTTATCGATGAGATACAGCCGTCGGTTGTCCATCGTTGGGGCAGGAGGGAGAGTTACAGCGGGAATTGGGCCGGACTTCCACACATCAAGAGATTTCTCCAGTCTACTCACGATGTCGGTGAGCTTCACATCGCCGACAACAAGCAGCGTGGCGTTGTTCGGTCTGTAGTAGCTGGTGTAGAATGCGACAAGATCATCGCGTGTCATCGCGTTCAACGACTTCTCGGAACCGGACGGATCGTTGCCGTACGGGTGACTCGTCCCATAGATGATCCGGCTGAATGCCAGAGATGCAATGGCGGGCGGACTATCCTTCTGCTGGAGGAGCGTGGTCTGCCGCTGTTTCTTCAGCCTGTCGCATTCCTTCTGCGGGAACGTCGGATTGGCAATGACATCGGCGTAGATGGCCAGCGCCTTGTCCAGGTGTTTCGTGATGGTGTTGAGAATAATGAACGAGCCATCGGCGCTTGAGCGGACCGACACCGTGGCCCCGATGAACTCCAGCTCGTCGGCAATCGCCAGCGCATCGCGTGTTGTCGTTCCCTCGTCGAGGACGTCCGCTGTCATCGATGCAATGCCGGGCTTGTCGAGAGGATCGTGGTCCGAACCGGCGCTGACGACGAGGTTCATCGCTACAATGGGAAGCTCGTGCTGTTCGACGAGCCAGATCTTGAGTCCGTTCTTGAGCGTTGCTTTCTGTATCTTCGGCAGTTGCACCTTCGGGGTCTTCAAAGGCTCCGGTCGCTTGGTGCGGTCCAGTTGGGCATTCGACGTTGAACTGATGACGGTGGCCATGGTCATTGTCAGGAGGATTCTGAGTGCGTTCATTCTACATTCTCCTTCTTTGGAGTTGACTGTGGGTCGGCGGCAAGGTCCCTCTTTCCTTCCGGCACTATGCTCAGCACCACCTTGTGTGCAGTCAGGACTTTGTTTGCTTCGGCAAGCACATCATCTGGAGTGATGCCCTTGAACCGGTCGAATTCTTTGTTGACGTTTCCCGCATCGCCGGTGAGCGTGTGGTACGCTGCGAGCGCATCAGCAATGCCGAGCACGGTCTGCCGCCGGTTGATGAGTTGCGATTCCTTGGCATTGATTGCCTTCTCGATCTCCCGCTCGGTGACGCCGTCGTTCAGCAGATGCTGGATGACGTCGTTGACGGCGGACTCCATTTCGGTGAGACTCTTCCCGGGCTTCGCAGTGACCTGGAGGGCAAACTCGCCCGCAATCTCCGAGCCGTTCTGAAATGCGAACACGGTTTGCGCTATCTGTTTCTCGTACACCAGCGATTTGTACAGTCGGGAGTTCTTCCCGGAGCTCAGGATGTCGCCAAGGACTTCCCGTACGGCATCTTCGCGTGTGTTCATCCTCGCGCTCGGCCAGGTGACATAAAGTCGGGGGAGTTGAACCTTATCTTCAACTACCAACCGTTTGTCTTCACTGAGAGTGACTGGCTGGACGTCCGGCCGTTCGAATGGTTTCCCCATTGGGATCGGTCCGAAGTACTTCTTTACCCATTCCTTTGCTTGCTTTGGGTCGAAGTCGCCCGAAACCACAAGGCACGCGTTGTTCGGCGCGTAGTAGAGACGAAAGAACTCCATCACGTCCTCAAGACTTGCTGCCGAAAGGTCCTCCATGTACCCGATCACCGGCCAGCTGTATGGATGAGTGGGCGGGTAGAGTGCGGCTGCGATTCTTTCGTATGCCGTCCCGTATGGAACGTTGTCGACTCGTTGGCGACGCTCGTTCTTCACCACATCGCGCTGGTTGTCGAGCTTCTCCTGCGTCATGGCAGGGACCAGGAATCCCATCCGGTCAGCCTCGAGGTACAGCCCCAGCTCAAGATAGTTGCTGGGGACGATCTCGAAGTAGTTCGTGCGGTCTTCGGTGGTAGAGCCGTTGACATTCGCCCCGACTTCCTGCAGCAGCTTGAAGTGTTCGTCGTCCGCGACATGTTGTGAGCCCTGGAACATCATATGCTCGAACAGGTGGGCAAAGCCCGTGCGCTTGACTTTCTCGTTCTTCGAGCCGACATGATACCAAAGCATGACGGCTGCAACCGGCGCCGAGTGATCCTCGTAGAGGATGATCGTCATCCCGTTGTCGAGTTTGTATTGGTCGAACTTCAGGGCAGACTGTGAAAGCCCTGTTGCAGCGACGGTGCTAAGCATGAATGCCGCAGCAGCAATGAGGGACACTGTTCGAGCAGTTCGCCGAATTAGTGGTTGCGGTGGTGATGCGGTGGTATACCGCAGAGTTGGAGACATAGATTCCTCTCCTTACAAGTTGAATGAATCGGTTAGAATACATGATTGAGAGACTGATTTCGACCTTCTCAATATCCTGAATCTGATACGCAAAAGCCAGAGGCAAGTTACCGGCATGGTGTTGATTTCAACATGATTTTCCATATCTTGAAATCGTTCACCTGAATCTCCGTGAGGTTATCGAATGAAGTCCATCAAGAATCTGCTGGCCTGCTCTTTCGTCGTCACGCTCCTTCCTGCGGCCATTCTCCTCGGGCAGAGCATCGTGCAGGTAATCCGATTGCCGAATTCAACCTATTGGAATAGTGCGTGGGGACTTACTGCTGACTCGACAAACCTCTACATTTCCAGCAACACATCTGACGCAACATTAGGGCGGAGAATCATGAAGCTGAATTTCTCTGGACAACCTGTCGACAGTGTCACGTTGCCTGCGGGTGTTGTCAGCAGCCAGGGACTTGCTCGGGATGGGAATGGGAACCTCTACTTCTTGCGCCGGTATACTGCTGCCGGAACGATCATGAAATTCTCGCCAACGGGGGTACTTCTCGATTCGGTACGACTTCCCTCAAACAAATTCC
>CAYHRX010000169.1:0-7030 GCA_964359075.1 uncultured Chitinophagales bacterium | reverse complement strand
CGCGTCGAATTTCTTCAATTTGTTGCTGCGTATCAAGGTGACGTAGTAGTACCGTCCCTGGTCGTCAATCTGGACATTGTGTGGTGACTGTGGCGGCGTGTTGAATGGCAGGTCATACCCAACCGTCACGTAGCGCATGATCGACCCGGTAGAAAGATCAATGACACCGACGAGATCGACTGCCTGACTTGTGAACAAGAGTTTCCCAAGCGGCCGGGGTTCGGGAAATGGGAGTCTGCCGTCATCGTTACGCGCACCATCTCTCACCCAGCGCACAATCGTCTGGACGTCCTGAGATGAGAGCGGGTCACGACTCGCGGGCATCTGGACGCTTGATATGGGACTGAGGTTCGTGTCAGACCGGTTGATGGATTGTACCAGATGACTCATGAAGGGAGTCCCCGGGACAATCACAGTGCCGAAGCGTGAGCCACGGAAGATTCCATCGTAGGAGGTAAGATCAAGCCCGCCAGCGAACCCCCGTGGGCCTCCACCGTGGCAGTCCGACGTGCCGCAGTTTTGTCTGAGGATCGGCATTACCTCATCGGAGAACCTGCTGCTCGCCGTGTTAAGGGGTTGGACCACCTCATTCTTCTGGACACAAGAAGATAGAAGAAGAGCGATGAAAGGAACGAAAGCTGCTTTAGGGTTCATGCGTCTTACTTCATCAAAAGCATTCTCTTCGTCTCAACGAATTCCCCGGCGCGAAGTGTGTAGAAGTACACTCCACTGGAAAGCGTACGAGCGTCAAATGAGAGAGTGTAGCTCCCTGCACGCATCTCTTTGTTCACCAATTCCACAACCTCCCTTCCCAGTACGTCATACACCCTCAGCGTCACAGTTGTAGACCCCTCCCCGACCCTCCCCTTGACTAACGTGGAACTCTGAAAGGGGAGGGTAAATAGAATCCGAGTTGTCGGATTGAACGGATTCGGATAGTTCTGTTCAAGCATGAAGACCTGTGGCAGTTGCGCACCTACTTCAACACCTGTTACAGGCTTCGTCCATCGTCCGAACCGGGAGGAAGGCTTGTCTCCACTTATCACGTGGTTGCCACCGACATAAATATCACTGCCGACCACGGCAAGTGCCTGAGCAACATCATTCAACCCGCTGCCGCACGGCGTCCACTGAGTCCCGGTCCAAACAGCTATGTTCTTTGCGCGTACCGTGCCGGCAGAGTCGAACCAGCCTGCCGCACATACTTCGCTTCCCCGTGTGGCAATTGCAAGGACGAATGAATCAGTGCCGTTTCCTAGAGCCGACCACGCGGTTCCGTTCCACCGGGCAACGCATCGTGCGTTCACTCCACCAATTGCGAGGAAGTACCCGCCCGCATAAATGTTTGTACCACTTGTGGCAAGAGTATAGATGTTCACGTTCTGACTCGTCGTGCCTCCCACCGCCGACCATGCCGTACCATTCCAGCGTGCAATGCCTGTAACCGTGGTTCTCCCCGCCAAGGTGAAAATGCCACCTGCATATAAAGTCTGGTTCTGAACAAGCAACGCGAACACTGTGCTGTTCATCCCTCTGCTGAGCGAGTCCCATCGTGTGCCGTTCCATCGCGCAATCCTGTATGCGCTGTCTCCGCCCGCAGTGAGGAAGTTGCCTCCAATGTACACGAGGTTACTGTCGGTGGCGATCGCATAAACGATGGGCGTTCCGCTGCCGCCGACACCCGTGCTCAACGAGGACCAAGCTGTTCCGTTCCACTTTGCTATCCGGTTCACAGTAACACCGCCGGCGGTTGTGAACTGGCCACCAACATACACGTCAGCGCCAGCAACAGCGATTGCTCTGACGACATTGTTAGTCCCCGTGCCAAGTGCGCTCCATGTGTTTGTGGTGGTGTTGTACCGGGCTATGTTCGCAGCGGAAACGTTTCCGACTCTGTTGAAAGAGCCTCCGACATAGATATCCGTCCCCGAGACAGCCATGGCGAATACAGAGTTGTTCGCACCACCTCCCGGCACAAGCGCAGACCACACACTCCCATTCCACGCGGCACAGTAGTCGACAAATATACCGCTTGCTGTGTTGAAGAAGCCACCGGCATACACCGTCGTCCCGCTGACTGCAAGCGAATACACATCGCTCGTCATGCCAGTGCTCATGGCAGACCATGTGGTTCCATTCCAGCGAGCGACCCGATTCGCAGTGACGCCACCAGCGTTTGTAAAGTTGCCGGAAGCGTACACGGTCGTCCCGCTGACAACGATGGAGGCGATGTAATTGTTGGATGCGACGTTCATGCCAGTGCCCATAGCAGACCACGCAGCGCCGTTCCAACGGGCAATGAGGTTCGCCGTAACTCCACCGGCACTCGTGAAGTATCCTCCAGCATAGACTGTCGCTCCACTGATGGCGATTGTGTACACAAAGGGATTGATGACACCGCCCATGCCTGAGCCAAGCGCAGACCAGTTTATCCCGTCCCACTTTGCAATCTTGCTCGCGGCTACAGTGCCCGCCGTGTCAAACGTTCCCCCGACGTACAGATTCGTTCCGTCACCTGCAAGTGCAAACACCGTGCTGTTCACTCCGACTCCAACCGAAGACCAACTGGACCCGTCCCACCGCGCGATGAAGTTCGCGTTGACGCCACCGGCAGTCCGGAAATATCCGCCAGCATACAGGTTCGTCCCGCTGAAGGCAAGTGCATACACCACAGGAATTGGCACTCCCCCAACGCCAGCACCTACATCCGACCATGAGGTCCCGTTCCACTTTGCAATGCCGCTCACGCCGATGGTGCCGGCAGTCGTGAAGTTGCCGCCAACGTATATGTCCGTGCCGCTGACTGCGATGCACTGCACAGTTGCGTTCGGCCCACCGCCGATACCCTCAGCAAGCGGCGTCCACGCGTTCGTTGAGCTGTTCCAACGCACGATGTTCTTTGCAGGGACGCTGCCCGCCGCATCAAAGAACCCACCGATGTACACATCGCTGCCGCTTACCGCAACGGCGTACACGGCCGTCATTCCGGAAATGCTGCTGGCAACACCGAAAAGGCTGAACCGGCTGTCCCAATAGATGTCATCGGGATCGGAGGTAATATCATGTTGAAGCAGCCGGTCATCCCGGACGAACTTCGGCCTCCCGTATTGGTCGGCGAGTATCTTCCAACCGCGAGGATCGAGGCTTCCGGAAAATCCGGGGGCCGGGTTCAACGTGCCATCCGAGTCGAGCATTGATGCAAGCGGCCTCATCCCTTCCGAAGCAAGAAGACCGTCTCGCGCGTCGCTCGAGTGCGAAGCGACGCAACACAAGAGCAGCAGCGAGACAGCCGGGCTAATAAACAGTCTCATGGGAACTCCTGTCCTTGAGAAGAGTGAGTAGACTGGAATGAATGGTCTCGCGCAATATAATGCATCTCTTAGAGAGAGGCAACGGTGAGGAATCGGTGCGTTCCAGCGGCTATTTGATCACAAAACGGAGCCCGCCGTTGACCACTCTCCCCTCAAAAGGAGCGTAGATGGGCAGCGTGCGGACAGGACAATTGGCTCGTTCGTCTCCTTGTCCAGGACTGTCCCAACGATTCGGGATGACTGAGTCCGGACGAACGCATGGTTGGTTTCCAGAACCCGGCCAGAATGATCAAAAGCGGAATGGGACGCATGGATCAGAAAAATGGGCGAGTTTGGAACGTTGCGCCGATCTCTTCTTCAACCAGACGACGGGCCTTCTCTTTGTCCACGTCATTCAGATCGACAACTGTCATAACGACCTTTGGAAATACCTTCACAGATTCCTTCGCGAACTCAATCATGGCCGCGAAGAACCTCTCCCCATCGATCTGCATTAGCTCACCATACTGCTTTGGGTCAGTCGAGTTCAGACTGATTGAGATTGCATCAATCAGTCCCACTAGCTCAGGAACGATGTTACGCTTGTTGATGATGTTGCCGTGACCGTCTGTGTTCAGGCGGGTTTTGCTGCCTTTCGCCTTCACCCAGCGGGAGACTTCTTTGACGACGTCCAGTCGTATGGTCGGCTCACCGAAGCCGCACAAGACAATCTCATCGTACTTTGTCGGATCGCCAATCTCGTTAATCACTTCCTGAGCGGTCGGCTCGTGCTCGATCCGAAGGTTCCAACCTTTGATTACGGCCTCCCCCTTCCGATCACAGAACACACAATCGGCATCGCACCGAATGGTGAGGTTGATGTAGAGTGAGTTCTTCAGCTTGTACGTGATCCTCGGGACATCGGGCTTGCCAATGCCAAAAAGCTTGAACGCCGAGTAGTTCGTTGCCCGCGCAACATCCTCCACCACAAGATGCTGGAGCGAAGCAATCTTGTCCGCAATGAGAGGAATGTTGGATGGCTCATTGCGCTTGCTACGATGAGGGACCGGGGCAAGGTGCGGACTGTCGGTTTCAAGAAGAAAGTGCTCAACGGAAACGTTTGCAGCTACGTCAGCAGCAAGCCCTGCATTCTTGAACGTCACTACTCCGGGAAGTGATACATAGAACCCCATGTTGATCACCTTCCACGCCAACTTCGCATCACCGGAGAAGCAGTGGAATACTCCTTTCGGCGCCGGATACCGACTGTGCGGAGTGGCCATCTGAGAGCGCCACTGTGGTGCCGCGGCGAGCGCATTCTCGACGATCTTGATCGTTTCCTCATTCGACTCGCGCGTGTGAATGACGATGGGAAGATTGCGCCGCTGTGCTATCTCGATCTGTGCCCTGAAGACACCGGCCTGCACATCTCTCGGCGAGAAGTCATAGTGGAAGTCCAGCCCAATCTCACCAATCGCAACCACCTTCGGATGCTTACTCAGCTCCTCTATCTCTTTCAGTGATGCGTCCGTGGCTTCCTTGGCATCGTGAGGATGGAAGCCAACACACGCGTACACCTGCGGATGTTTCTCCGCAAGAGCAATCGCTCGGCGACTATCTTCAAGGTCGGTCCCGGGGTTGATGATGAATGCTATGCCCGCATTGACCGCCCGTTGGATTGTCTCGTCGCGGTCGGAGTTGAATTGTTCAGAAGTGAGATGCGCATGGGAATCGATGAACATGAGAACCAGATGCAGATTTCGGATTCCTGCCTTGCCGGCAGGCAGGTCTGATTGTGTAATCGCTCTATGAAAGTAGTGAAGGAGGGGGTGAAATGCAAAAACCGCGCTACAGCTTCGCCTCCAGCGTCAACACCATGGTGCGTGGTGGGGCAATGTTGCCGATGAGCTCGACGTAGTTGTACTGAAAGATGTTGTTGATGTTGAGCTGGATGGTAAGAGGGAAACTGATCTTGGACAGATCGGCCCCGAGACGGAGGTCGGTCACGTATGCCGCAACCCGCTGGTCACCGTTCTTCACAATGCCCAGCGTGACGAACTCTTCATCGATGCGCTCCACCCTGCTAATGAAGCGGAAGTCCACTCCCACGCTGAACATCCCGAACTGGGTAAGACCATTCGCATACAGTAAGTGCCGGGGTCGGTATTTGAGGATGTCGTTCTTCGTCCGGTCCTTGGGTGAGATGTAGGTGTAGCCAACATCAACGAGCAACGCGTTATCGAGAAGTGCAAGCCTTGCAGAAGCTTCCACTCCTTGTATCCGCGCTCTTGTGACGTTGCTGAACTGACCCTGGAACTGCGCCGTGAACCCAGACTCGATCAGGTTCTCAAAGTCGCTCTGAAACAACGCGAGGTCCAACGATGCGGCGCTCCCGACGATCTGGTTCACCCCGATCTCGTAGGTGTAGCTCCGCTCAGGCTTGAGCGACGGATTTGGAATAAGTGTGAGCCCACTGATGCCTGCAGTAATGAACGCCTCCGCAACTGCCGGTGCCCGGAACCCTGTCCCGAATGACGCACGCAAGGCTGTGCCCTCCATCGGAGCGTACACCACTCCGAGCTTTGGGTTGAGCTGACTGGTTGATGCGAGCGAATCCAGATCCTGGAAATCAAAACGGGCGCCGAGCGTCACCTTCAATTCCGGAAGAGTCTCAACCTCATCTTGAACGTACAAAGCAACGCCTTTCCCCGAACGTTCGCCGAACAGGTCGGCACTCACGTTGTCGGTGCTTCCCTCGACTCCGAACGTAACGATGTTGGATGAGTTGGGCGACCAGGTCGCTTGCACTTCACCTCGCAATACATCGGAGCGGGAGCTGTTCGTCAGCGTGTCAATGGTGTCCTCCCACCTGTTGCGATACCACATTGTCCTCGCAGTGTAGAGGAAGTTGTCTGAAGCGGTATGTGTGTAGAGTCCGCTAAAGAAGAAGCGCGTCGACTTCACTCTGTCGCCCTGCTGCTGGGGCGGCGGAACAAGTGCATGGCTGAGATCCTGCCAGTAGAGAAAGCTGCCACGTTTCTGGTGAAGCAGGCTGAATGTTGTTGTGAGAGCATCGTATGCCGAGAGGTTGAACTGTGCCTTCACATAGCCATTGTATCGGCGACGGTAGTCGTTTTGTCGGAAGCCGTCATCCGCAGCGCGTGAGCCATGGATGAGAAGTCCGACATCATCCAATGTCTGCGAGTGACTGAATGACTGCCCGTCCAGGAATCTCGTTCCCCCACCCCAATCCCATTGGGAGTGTGACGGTTTGCTGTAGAATCCACCGTATGTTCGGATGCGAGTCTCAGGCTGTTCCGGAATCCGTTTCGTGATGACATTGATGACACCGCCAAGTGCACTTGAACCATACAGAGCCGAGGCGGCGCCTTTCACGACCTCAACACGATCAACCTGTCCGACAGGAAAGCTCTCGAAGTTCAGTTCACCGGTATCACCGGTAATGAACGGGATGCCATCCACCAGCAACAGCACTCTACTTCCCGCACCCCGACTGTAGCCGCTTGAACCCCGGATGTTTACCTGCCACTCCGTGAGATTGACTCCGGGAACATATCGGAGAGCGTCATCCAGCGTGACGATATTCCTTCGCGCAATGCTCGATGCATCAACGGTAGAGACGCTGACCGGCACATCCTGCAGCGATTGCTCACGCTTGCTGGCAGTGACAATCACCGGCTCCCCCTGAATTGGAACCGGCGTCATCTGTATCTTCAACT
>CAYHRX010000168.1:0-7127 GCA_964359075.1 uncultured Chitinophagales bacterium | reverse complement strand
CCAGGGCCGTGCTGCTGTACGTTTCGCCGAGGACACCGGCTGGATACCGAATCTCGACGGACAAAAAGAGTATTCATTTGATGAAATCCCACAACTCGCGGAAGACTACGCCAACGGACGGTGCTCATACTTCCCTATTTTCAGGATCAACGCGTAACAGGCTGGATGGAAACTCATCTGGATGAACAACTGTTGCTGTGCAAACGCGCAGCGGCTCTTCAGAAGCATGCGATCGATTCTGTCGGGAAGTCACTCTCTCAGAAAGTCCAAGAGGATGGCAAAATATCCGGCGAGGCGTTCAATTGTGTTCAGTCCCAGTCCATGCTACTGGCGCGCTCACTTGCCGAGCACGCCGCTGCTGAGAGCCTCATCGAATACGCAGAGCACCCTGCGTCAGGTGAGTTCGAGCGGGAGTTGAGCTTCCTGTACGCAGCCCAATCAATCGTCGACTTCGCCAAGCTGATGTTGTACGATTTCGACACCATCCGCACGACTTCCATCTCAGAGCTGCACGACTTCTTCGTTGCCGTTGACAGGCTCAACGCCAACCTGACGCCGCACGCATGGTCATTGGCGGGCAGGAAGATCCTGGAGCGAAACCGCGATCTTTCGGGAGCGCTGCCACTGGAAGAGACTCACGCCCAATTCAGAGAGATGTTCGCGAAGTTCTCTGACTCTGTCATCGCCCCGCTGTCTGAAGAGACGCACCGTAAGGACAAACTCATCTCGGACGATGTGCTGAGACAACTTGCAGAGCTTGGGGTGTTTGGCATCTCCATTCCTGAGACGTATGGCGGATGTTTCATCGACCATCTCGTTATGGTGATTGCAACGGAAGAACTCAGCCGCGGAAGCCTCGGTGCCGGCGGAAGCGTGTTGACCCGCCCCGAGATTTGTGCGAAAGCCTTGCTTGCAGGTGGAACGGAAGTGCAGAAGAAGCACTGGCTTCCGATAATCGCCTCCGGCAAGAAAATGGTGTGCGTTGCGGTGACTGAACCGAACACCGGCTCCGATGTGGCAAGCGTGTCCGTAACTGCAACGAGGACCAACAACGGATATGTGTTGAATGGCGAGAAGACCTGGGCAACCTTTGCGGGCCGGGCAGAGATTCTCTGCCTTCTTGCACGCACCGGCCCTCCTGACTCGGGCCACAAAGGCCTTTCCCTGTTCATCGTCGAGAAGCCGTACGACCCGGCAAATACTGATGAGTATCACTTCAGACATCAACAGTCAGACGGAGGCATAGTTGAAGGCCGCGCCATCCCGACAATTGGTTACCGCGGAATGCATAGCTTCAGCGTCTCTTTCGACAACTACCTTGTCCCGAAAGAGAATCTGATCGGTGAAGAAGGCAAGGGGTTCTATCTCCAGATGCAGGGTTTTGCAGGCGGACGCATTCAAACCGCTGCACGTGCAATTGGAGTGATGGAAGCAGCTTTCAGAGCTGCGACGGAGTACGCCAAATCCCGCAGGCTCTTCGGACAGCGTCTTGCCGACTTCACACTCACGCAGCACAAGCTTGCGCAGATGGCCGCGAAGATTCAAGCAAGCCGCCAGCTTGCTTACCGCGTTGCCCGCATGATGGACAAAAACGACGGAGGCACAGAAGCTTCGCTCGTGAAACTCCTTGCCTGCAAAGATGCCGAGTGGGTGACACGGGAGGCAATGCAGTTGCACGGGGGCATGGGATACTCTGAGGAGTATGCAGTCTCGCGCTACTTCCTGGATGCCCGTGTGCTTTCAATCTTTGAGGGTGCAGAGGAAGTGCTTGCACTGCAGGTCATCGCCCGACCGTATCTCCAACAATTCATCACCAACTAACCGGCCATGAACAAGGTCTCCATCCAGAATTTCTTTGAAGATTTCCAGATCGGACAGACGTTCGATTGCCCGACTCCCCGCGTCCTCACAAATGCGGACAGAGTCGCGTACATTGCGTTCACCGGAGACAGAACTCCGCGCTTCTGCAATGCCAAGGGTTTGATCCATCCGCTCATTGTCTTCCACACCGTCCTCGGACAAACAGTCCGGCAGATTTCACTCAATGCCCAGGCAAACCTAGGCTACGCCGAAATGATCTGGGGACAGGCTGTCTCTATCGGAGACGAGATCCGAACGAAAGCACGCATCGTCGGACTTAAAGAGAACAGCAATCAGAAGACCGGCATCGTGTATGTGAAGACAACAGCAGTGAACCAGTGGGGTGAGACCGTGCTCGAGTACTACCGCTGGGTGATGGTGATGAAGAATAGGGAGGATGCGACGTCCTTCTTGCGTGACCCTGTCGTCCCCAAGTTGACTACCGCGGTCGCTGCCGAGAGGCTTCCGAAGCATTCTCCCGACCAATCTTGCTCAAAGGTTACGGGTGGCCGTTTCTTCTTCGAGGACTATCAGATCGGAGAGCGCGTCTTCCACATTGATGGCACAACTATCAACGCCTCCGACCACATGAGCTTCACCCGGCTGTACCAGAACACTGCGAGGGTGCACTTCGATAGCATCCTGACCTGCGGCAAGCCGCTCGTGTACGGTGGACTTCCCCTCTCGCTTGGTTACGCTCAAGCATTCAACGGGCTGGAGAACAGACTTGGAGTGGTAGCTGTGAACGGGGGGACACACTCCAACCCTGTGCACAGCGGCGACACGCTCTACTCATTCACAGAAGTACTTGAGAAAGCGGAACTCACAGAACGTCTTGGCGCCCTGCGATTGCGTCTGGTCGTTGTGAAGAACGAGCAGCCCCACATGGTGAAGGATTTCCGGATCAAGCAGCCCGACTCTCAGACCGGCAAGGAGGTCTATAACAGCAATGTCGTGCTCGATCTTGATTACTGGGAACCAATGGCGAAGGCGGTGTTCGGCAAGTGAACTGCCCAAACGGACAGCCAAAGGCGCCCTGGATAATCCGCACCTACGCAGGGTTCGGATCTGCAGAGGATACGAACAGACGTTTCCACGAAAACCTGAGAAACGGCCAGACAGGTCTCTCGGTCGCATTCGATTTGCCAACACAGAACGGTTACGACCCCGATCATCCAATGTCCCACGGTGAAGTTGGCGGATGCGGTGTAAGCGTTGCTTCGCTCAAGGATATGGAAAGGCTCTTTGAGGGAATTGACCTTGCAAGGGTCAACACCTCGATGACCATCAACTCGACTGCTCCATTCCTTCTTGCAGCCTATCTTGTGCTTGCCGAAGAGCGAGGAATCTCATGGACGCATTTGCGGGGAACGGTTCAGAATGATTTGATGAAAGAGTTTGTTGCACGCGGAACGAATGTCTTCTCGCCAACCGTTTCACTCCAACTCTCCACAGACATCATCACATTCACTGCCGAACACGTTCCGCAATGGAACCCCGTCAACGTGTGCGGCTACCATTATATGGAGAGCGGCGCACGACCACACGAGGAGATCGGCTACACGTTCGGGAACGCACTCATCATCCTCGATTCCATCCGACCGAAAATGAGTCCGGAGAGATTCACACAGATTGTTGAGCGGATCTCATTCTTCATCAACAGCGGCATCGAGCTCATCCCGGAGATTTGCAAGGTTCGAGCGTATTCGAAGCTGTGGACTGATCTCTGCAGGAACGAGTATGGTATTGAGAATGTCCGGTTCCGCGCAGGCTGCCAGGTGCGTTCGCTGGGCCTAACGAGCGAGCAGCCGGAGAACAATATCGTTCGCATCGTGCTTGAGGCATTGCCGGTTCTGCTTTCTGCCAGTGCACGGGTCAACGCATTACAGTTGCCCGGATTTCGAGAAGCGATCTCGCTGCCGGACCAAATGGAGCAGCGACTCAGTCTTCGCACGCAACAGGTTCTAATGCATGAGACAAAGATCGCCAACTACCCGGACATCTTCGAGGGCAACCCGGTAGTTGCAGAACTGACGAAGGATATCCTGGCGAAGGCAAAGGGGATCGCGCTTGAGCTCCGGTCAAGTGGCTATGAAACCGCAATCAGCAGGATCAATACGGAACTGACTCAGGCAATGATCGAACGACAGGAACGGATCGACATCAGAGATGATATTGTTGTTGGTGTGAATGACTTCCTTGAGCCAGTGGGACTGAGTGAACAACTCCTTCCTCCGGCGCCGACCGCGCAGAACCCTGACTTCGAAAGCAAGCGTGCAAGCGAAGTGGACACGTGGAGAAGCCATCGCGACCCACGACGGTGGGCTGCCGCACGGTATAACCTGTCGCTCGCTCTGAAGTGCAAAGCCAACATCATGCCTGCCACTCTGGAATTCGTTCGGGCTGGCGGCACGGTTGGAGAGGGGACTACTCTCATCGAGGGGGCGACAACGGGAAGGTTCACAGTGCCATTGAGTCTTTCCTCGACCGGGTCCAATCCAGTGGCAATAGGTCACCACAAAGGTGTTCGCATTGTGCTGGGCAAAGCCGGACTCGATGGTCACAACAACGCTATCAAGCTGCTCGCAGTCGCATGTCGCAATGCAGGTATGGAGGTCATCTTCGCCGGCATCAGAGCATCTGCACGTACCTTGGTCAAAGCAGCCATTGAAGAAGACGCCAGTATCATTGGTGTAAGCTGCCTTTCCGGTGCACATAAGACTATCGCTGAACAGATCCTTAAAGCCAAGCAAGACCTGGGTGCTCCAGACCTAAGGATCGTGATGGGTGGTCTCATCCCCAAACAGGATGTGGGGGTATTGTCGCACTTGGGTGTAGACCTCGTCGTCCCGACAGGGAATGGCACCATAGATGACGCAGTCAGACAGATCAGTGCACTTGTCCACTCCGTTGGTTCTCCTCTTTCGAGAACTGCGTGATGACCTTCACAGGTTTGTCATAGGAATTCTATATATTGTATTAGCGTGACAGCCGGGCACACCCCATACCAAACGTGCCTCTCGGCCAGTCGCTTGTAGCAACACACATACAGATTCACAGCCTCCCAGGCTGAGCAACAACCAAGCCCAAACATCAAGATCGACATAAGCAACACATACAATATCCAAGACTGTCTTTTAGCTTCTCTTCTCATTCTGTTTGCAGGTCTCATTGCCTGCACTGATTCACTCATTCAGCGCCCAAGCTGAGCAACAACCGAACTCTGACATCACATACTCTTTGAGTAACAGGCCGTGAAGAGCTTTTCAACATTTGTTTCCCTGGCAGTTTCAGTGACACTTAGTGCCACGACTGCGCTCGCCGGCGCCCAGGGCGCTTCGGTCGCGAAGCTCAACTCACCGGACAGCTCTATCCTCTCATCGAACACTCGCACGGATGCTCGGGGTGTTGTGCGCGCATCGTACAACATCAACTCAAATCCGATTGCCGGATCAGCCGAACAAATCGCTCGCACATACCTTCAACAGAATGGCGATGCATTTCAGATTCTCAATCCTGCAGCATCACTTCGCACGGACCAAGTACAGTCGGTTGCAGGAAGTTCACACGTCAGGTTCACGCAGACCTACGAAGGGATCCCCATATTCCGCGGCGATGTCGTAGTGAGCATCAACGACGCAAATCAGGTCAGCATGGTAATCAACAATGCCAAGACCGCAATCAGCCTTGGAACAACAACTCCCTCCATCTCTGAAGCGAGTGCAATCCAGATCGCCCGTCAGCGTGTAGGCATCAAAGGCCGCACGACAGGTAGGCCTGACAACGCAGCGTTAATGGTCTATTGTGCCGATGCCGGGCCGGACCATCTCGCGTACCGAGTGTCCATGACGAACGAAGACCCAATGGGTGATTGGGAGGTTTTCGTCGATGCGGTGAACGGAAATACCCTGAGTGTCGAAGACCTCTTCGTTAACGAGTATGTGCAGGGGTCAGGACACGTGTATCTCTCCGATCCGCTGAGCGCGGCTCGCAGAATGTACAACTCCACCGGCTTCACGGATGCCAACGATACAGATACAGATTCACTGACTGCTTACAGGACTCAAGTAACGCTCGATTCGCTCACGTTCGAAGGCGGGGTCTACAAGCTAAAGGGTCCCTACTGCAACGTGACTGACGTCGAATCACCCTCTGATCCTCAGTTCTATGCCGCACCTGCACCGAACGCTTTCAACTACACACGTAGTCAGCAGGAATTTGAAGCCGTCAACGTGTACTACAACGTGACAACCGCATACAAGCACCTGCTCGACCTCGGCTTCTCTGTCCCATCACTGACGCAGATCCGTCTCGACCCGCACGGCTATATGGGACAGGACAACTCGCACTTCAGTCCTTCGGGCAACTGGATCGCATGGGGTGAGGGCGGCGTTGACGACGCAGAGGACGCAGATGTGATCTGGCATGAGTATGGTCATGCCATTCAATACAACATTATTACCAACTGGGGCGGTGGGGAATGCGGCGCACTCGGTGAAGGCTTTGGCGATTACTGGGCCGGCTCCTATTCACGCTCACTCAACCAGTGGGCACCAACAGACAACCAATACAATTGGGTGTTCAACTGGGATGGTCACAATCCGTTCTGGCTGGGGCGCGCATTGAATGACTCGCGCACGTATCCCTTTGGGAATTTGCCGATTCATACCGCAGGGCAGATCTGGTCAGCAGCGTTGATGGGGATTGGGGGCAATCTGGGAAGAGATATTACTGACCGACTTGTGATCAAGAGCTTTTACTATCTTGGTTCAGGAACAACGGGCACCGATGCAGCACAGGCAATCATTCAGGCAGATCGAGACCTCTACAACGGCGCACACATCCAGACTCTCGTGTATTGGCTTGGCACCGTGAAGCGCTTCCTCAACCCGGCGGCATTTATCCCCACAATCACGCATACACCTCTCTCAGGAGTTCAGAGTCTTCGTGGACCGTACGACATTCGTGCAACCATCACCTCACAGCGAGGGTTGAACCAGCAACGAGTGTGTGTTGTGTGGGGACGCGGCGAGTCGTTCACCGACACCACAATCATGGTCCCCACACAAACTCCGTTTGAGTACCAGGCATTGCTCCCTGGCCTCGGCGAGCCCGGCACCGTGCGGTACTACATCGTCGCCACCGATACAACTGGCGCTGCAGCCACCTCTCCGATGGGTGCACCCGCAACGTCGTATTCATTCACGGTGAATGGACAGATCGTCTCAGGTGTTGGTTCGGAAAATGGAACGATCCCGGCAGAGTAC
>CAYHRX010000167.1:0-7246 GCA_964359075.1 uncultured Chitinophagales bacterium | reverse complement strand
TGCACCCCGCTGGTTGCTTCTGATCGTCTTCTCTGAGAGAACAAACAGGGGCGAACCGAAGTCCTTGAGGAGTTGTTTGACGGGAACACCATCGATAGCGTCACGGACAGTTGTTGCCGGACCACTGCCGAACTTGTTCATCACACCGGACTGGAGCTTCGTTACCACAGGCCGCTCGTACTTCTTCTTGTCGGTTGTCATCAGAGTTCTCCTGCAACTGCAAGTTTTTCAAATTGCGACATCGTTGTGATGAGGTCCCAGGAATATCGCACGAAGATCTTTCCCACCTCGTATGCGGAGAAGGGCTGAACGCTCTCTCCCAGTGCAAGCTTCACCAGCGCATAGGGAAGGTTTTGCCCAGCGGCAGTCGCGAGATAGACCCACGCGGGAAAACGCGGGTTGATTTCCAGGAGATAGTACTCTCCCGTGTCTTTGGTCTTGACAAACTCCAATTCTATCCCGCTTCGCCACCTCAACTTCTCGATCGTCTTTCGCGCAAGACCAATCAGCGCCTTGTCATCCACCGTGACGCCCGCCCAGCCCTTACCCTTGTCGGTGATGTAGAGCTTCCGCATCGCGACGGCTCCAACCGCCGAACCCGACCCATCACCGAGGGCCGCAACGTTGAACTCATCTCCAGACACAAACTGCTGGATGATGATAGGAAGACCCCATTTCAATCTCAGCCTGTCGAACGCTGCCATCACATCATTGAAGTTGTGCGCAACGGAAGCGTCATAGAAGAGCCCCTTCACCACGACGGGATACGAGAACCGTTTTGGAATCCCGTACAAGTCCTGGACGCTTGAAACAAGGATGTTCTCCGGCACTTTGATGTCGTGCGAGGAGCAGAAGTCAAAGAGCTTGTCTTTCCCACGGAGATTCAGTTGTTCGATTGTTGGCACAAACATCCTGATCCCCAGTCCTTTGAGTTTATCAGAGAGCTTCACAAACCCATACAGTTCTGAGTCAAGGGTTGGGATGATGACGTCGATGTGCTCGCGAGATTGTATTTGTGCCATCCGGTTGAAGAGAGCCTCCAATCCGCCGGAAGGATAGGGAATGATGTAACTCTTCCGGGCAACCTTCTCCATATAGATTCCCGGCTCAAGGGAATCGTACGCAAGACCAATGACGTTCCCCTTGAATTCCGGCGAGGCCAGGATGCTTCGAATGACGGGAACTCCCGGTCCGGGATTGTCTGTTGCGTTGAGACCTGTAACGGCGATGTTCATACGGGCCTGACAAGCTTGAAGAGCTTCAGTTGACTGACGAAGTCGTCGAGGTCGCGCTCCAGCGTCGCACGGTCCACATCATACTCTTCGGAGATCTTCTCCTGGACAGCTTGGAGATTGTCGCCGCTCTGCAGCAGCTTGAAGATTTCTCTCCCGATTGCATTCAACGTAAACGTCTCCCCCGTTGATGCAAGAAAGAGAAACCCCGAGTCGCTGACCGCAAGACTTTCCGGGATGGCGTATGTGCTCATGAACTACACCTTGCATTTTTTGGGTTGAGACTGTGGGAAAAAATCATCACTATGCTTCATGACTCAATGGCTGCAGCCCCTCCCAACATCTCCCCACCGTGAGCAGACAGCCGATCTTCTTAAAGGAATCGGTGTGCTGCTGATGATCCAGGTCCACCTTGTGGAGCTGTTTGCCACTGAGGAAATCTATCACAGCACAGTAGGACACATCGCGTTATTCCTCGGCGGACCGCCTGCCGCGCCAGTGTTCATGGCTGTGATGGGATACTTCCTTGCCAACACGAACAAGACTCTGCCACAACTTCTCCGACGAGGGGTGCTGCTCATCCTCGGTGGAATACTCCTCAACATTGGCCTGAACATGAATCTTCTCATCGGGATCTACTCAGGCCGCTTCGCCCTTGACCCGTATGCGTACATCTTCGGCGCCGACATACTCCCGCTGGCAGGACTCAGTACAATCTGTATCGCGTTGGTGCGTGTCATCTTCAAACAATCCTTCATCGCATATCTGATGCTCGCGGCAGTTGTCTCATCTGTCGGCTCAGTGCTGCCACACCTGGAATCTGCCGGCAATGCACTGGTCTCATATCTGCTCCCCTTCTTTGGGGGAAACTCCTGGTGGTCCTACTTCCCCTTCTTCCCCTGGCTAACATATCCGCTGGTTGGATGTGCAGCACGTTTGCTTCTCCACCGCATCGCCTTCCCAATCACTAACAAACCGTTCACAACGGGACTTGCGCTCGTGTTCTTCGCCGGTCTGGTCGCAACGATGCAGTACGCCAGCGCGATAACGGCCGACCTTCCTTCATACTACCATCATGGTCCGTTGTTCGCACTCTGGACCTCGGTGTTTCTTGGCGGTTGGACTCTCCTCACGTTTTTCGCCGTAACAAGTTTCCCTCAGAGTAGAGCGCTTCTCTATCTCAGTTGGCTTGGGCGCAACGTCACGACGGCCTATGTCTTCCAATGGCTGCTGATTGGCAACATCGCCACTGAAGTCTACCAGACACAACAAGGAACGCAGGTGTTCATGTGGCTTCTGCTGGTTGTCATCCTCACCTCCGTGCTCATGACTCTTTGGCAACAGGTGAGAAAACAGCTCATCAGCGCACCAGCGTCATCTTCTTGACGCCAGAGAGACCATTCGTCGTGAGACGACAGTAGTACACTCCACTCGCCAGACCGTCTCCTTCCCATGTTACTTTGTATGTGCCGGGATTCAGCTTGTCATTCACCAGCACCGAGATTTCCCGTCCCAGGACATCATACACCTTGAGCGAAACAAATCCGAAATTCGAAATCCGAAATCCGATATTCGTTGTTGGATTGAACGGATTCGGATAGTTTTGAGTAAGCGTGAACCACGTTGGTTGCTCGGTTCCTCCAGCAACGCCTGTCGGTGACTGCTCAACTACCATCAGGATCGGCTTGTCCCTTGCAAAGCTCGCCGATGCGATGACAATGTCCGCTGTTCCGTCGGAATCGAAGTCCCCGACAGCAACTTTCGACGGACGGAACCATCCCTGGTCCGATCCCGGAGTGCGGCTGTCCGTCGTATCGTCCTGAAAGATCGTACTCTTCTGATAGCTCGATGAGATCGTCACCGATCCGCCAGCGTACTTCCACTGGAACACTCCTTCGTGATAACTTCCGGCAAGGTAGAGCTCAGGGATCGAATTGCCGTCGATATCTCCCTTTGAAAGTCCAGCGATCCCCCTGTAAGGATTGTACTGTTGCAGGAAAGAGAAATTCGCGGCGGTGATCAGACTGACGTCTCCCGGGTTTGTCATGACATATACCTTTCCCTTCGCGGTCGCGATGTAGAGTTCATTCGTCGCATTGTTATCGAAGTTTGCTTCAACAAACCCCATGTTGGAGAAATCTATAGTCGTGTCGACATTGGCGGTGTTTGCAGCGCGAACATAGGAGTTTGGTGATCCGGTATTCTCATAGAGTGCAACGTGTAACCAGTCCCAGGCGGAAGCAACGATTTCCCTTTTCCCGTCTCGATCAAGATCAGTCGCTTCAAGCGAGTATCCGATGACAGGAAACGTTGTGGAGTCCACATACTCAATCAGCCAGTTGGGACTTTGAAATGTTGACCCCGGCGCAAGCGCGAAGATCATAAGGCGGCTCCGGAGAGTAGTCCATCGGTCGACAAGGGACACAGCGACCTCATCGCGGCCATCGTTGTCAAAGTCACCTGCGATGATCGCTGTTCCTTCATCGAAACCACCTGGACGATTCAGGTTCCATGTCGCGGTTGGGAGGGCAGGGAATCCGTTATCGGTGCCATTCCATTCGAAGACATAGAACCCGTGGTAGGTCGTATCTGCAGGATCGATCAAGCAGAGGATCTCTTTTCTTCCGTCCTGATCAAGATCACCCACAGCAACGGCACTGTAATCGTTGGAGTAGGGAGAGAACGAGTAGCTCCAGATATTCTGATAGCTGTTGTTCGCCGCTCGTTCGTACAGATATACCATGTTGTAGTAGACGCCGCTCCACGAGGTGGACGCCAGGAATTCCTTCTTCCCATCGTTATCAAGGTCAAGCTCGGATCTCATCATCGACCAGGCAACACTACTCGGATGCAGGCCACCTGAATCCCAGGGAGCAGTCCGCCAAACCGGTTGAAATGAGGTCTGACTGTATCCAGTCTGAATGATCGTTGTCAATCCCACTACAACGACCGCAAGTGCGCGTAAGGTTCCTTGGGATTGGGTGAGTGACATACTCAATTCCTCTCTTTCTCGGACAAGATCGTTTGTGGTACCAATTAACTTAGGCGGTCAAATGTGAAAATCAATACCATAGACATGGGATTCTGTCTGTCGTAACAAGTTGCTGGAGATAGACCACCAATAGAGCGAAAGCTTTGATCTGGCAATGATTGTTATTGGCTGAGGCCGGGGATTGCTCCAACCCCCACGCAAGAACATTCCGAACGCTTAGCTCCAGATCCTGCCGCAAGTGACGTAACCAACTTCCCTCCTTCCCAAGCCAACAAGATCAGTACACTACACGAAGGCCAAGTGAACCGTATTTCACCTGGTAGTCATCAAATGTGTCATACTGAAGCAGTGGAATCACATAGAAGTGGTCGAACACTCGGATGGTTCCCTTTAGAACATACGAGCCTGTCTGAACACTCCGCTGATTATAGACGATGAGCAGGTCATCATCAAAGAAGAATGCTCGTCTGCCTATATCAGCCGAGGCAACGAGATGGTTCTCGCCGCCCAGCGGCACAGAAACCGATTGGCGAAACACAAACATTGAAGGAGTCCATTGGGCCTTCGTGTACGTTGCCGCAGAGGTCAACCAGACACCTTCCGTAAGATGGAATGAAAAGAATCCTCGCGCTGCCCCCGATTGCAGCTTCCCTTGCGATGTGGACGCTACGATTGCGCCACCAGCCACTTCGGTGAGTGAGAACCAGTAGCTTCCACCTCCGCCCAAAAGGTGAAATGACGCGGACGAGGAATACGATACTATTTCGCTTTCATGCAGGTACGCGTAGACACCGAACAGATTTGTCTGTGGGTCCAGCAGCCACGATCCACGTCCAGCGAGCAGTTGCTGGGAGTAGTATTTCCCACCCATATCATCCCGCTCGAGCCAGAGCGACGCGAACCCAACAGTGTAGTAGTCTCTCCATTCGTTGCTCAAGGTGATGTAAGCGCTCGCTGACTTTGAACGCGTGTCCGTTGTGTACGACCCAACGGATCCATACGCCGACGCAACGACATGAAGAGAGGGAGGTGTCACGAGGTCTGTTTCGGGAGGCGATACCCCAGTTGATGAGCTATCGAATGCAGCAGAGTTGGCGAGGAGAAGTCCAGCCAACATAGGGATGTTGATCATTCACGGTTCCTTGTAGTGAGCCACCAGACCGGCTGCAATTCCTGTTCCACCGGAACCACCCTCGAATTGCTCATCTTTTCCACATCTCTCTCTTGTTTCAGACCCCTCATTCTCACATCTGAGAACCTCTGTCCGCCTCACTCGTGAGGCTGACCGAACTGAAACACGAGCAGCACTGCCGTGTGAGCAACGACGGAGCCAAAGGCAACAAGTCCCACAAAGAAGTTCCCCCAACGGTTCAGCCTGCGAAGTGGCAAGCGTCTGCACCAGTGCATCGTATGGGATGATGCCCGTGAACACCGCCGCCCGAAGTGACCTCCTAATTCCTCCGCTTCTCTTTACCTGTCATCCAACGGACTTCTCACTGCCATTGCACCCTTCTCCAAGACGTGTGTATAGATCATCGTCGTGCGTACGTCCTTGTGTCCGAGTAGTTGTTGAACAGTGCGGATGTCGTAGCCGGATTCCAACAGATGCGTTGCGAACGAGTGACGAAAGCTGTGCGGTGTTGCCTGTTTGAGTATGTGTGTTCTGCGCACTGCATCTTTGATCGCCCGCTGAAGCGCTGATTCGTCAAGATGATGGCGACGAATCTTGTGTGATCCCGGAACTTGCGAACGGTTTGACGCAGGGAAAAGATATTGCCAGCCAAGCTCGATCGCTGCGTTGGGATATTTTCGTTCGAGCGCGTACGGAAGAGAGACTTCGCCAAATCCTTCCGACACATCTCGCTTGTGAAGCTCTTTCACGGATTCGATTTGTTGCTGTACGTACGGCACGAGTGATTGCGGAAGCATAGTGATGCGATCTTTTTCTCCTTTCCCGTCCCGCACAACAATGCTGAGTGACTGAATGTCAATGTCTTTGATGCGCAAGCGCACGCATTCTTGAATGCGGAGACCGGAGCCATAGAGCAGACTTGCCATGAGCTTCGGAGCGCCGTTCATAGCGCCGATGATTTTTCGCGCTTCTTCGCGTGTGAGAACGACGGGAAGATGTTTTGGTCTGCGCGCACGCACTACTTCGGCGATGCGACCGAGTGGTTTGTTAAGAACGTGCTTATACAAGAAAAGCAAACTGTTAAATGCCTGGTTCTGCGTTGAGGCGGAAACGTGTTGTTGCTCGGCAAGGTACGAGAGGAAACTTCGGATCTCTTCCTCTCCCATTTCGCGTGGATGGCGCTTGTTGTGGAAGAAGATAAAGCGTTTGATCCAGTGTGCATACGCTTCGTGAGTTCTGCGGCTGTAGTGCCGCAACGCTATTACGGATGCAACTTGATCCATCAGTTTGGGTTCGTGCGTAGGTTGCATATCGTTGAAAGGTTTGCTATTTTTTTAACACACCCCCCCTACCATATAGAACGAAATAAGGTAACAGATATTCCTAAAAGGGCGGAATATCTGTGCAGGATAACACGCTCCAGTGCGCGTGATATGCTGCAAAAGGGGCGTGCAGCATAATCAGTAGTTGGGCTGCACAGACTATATTGAAAGGGGACGAGGTGATGTTTGTAGTCGATAATCGCATACCTACAAAAACTATCGCATTCCTTGTTGCTTCATGGATATTGCTTGCAATTATAAATTACAAATTCAAAATGGTCGGCTTTTATGAAGGTGTTCCATTGTACTTTCCTATATCTATCTTTCAGGGGCCAACGATACATTTCTCTGGGATTCCGTATTTGCTTATATTCCTGATTGTTCTCGCCTGTGGAATGAAGTGCGCATCGAAGCTAAACATTTACCAGGTTTGGCTGATAGGACTTTCTTTAATCGTTTTGGGGAATATAGGGCAAGGCAATTGGGATTCTGCATTCCATAAGCCATTTTACGAAACGCTGAATTCAACGAGGAAGTGCAACACATGAGCGAAACACTTCTAATGCTG
>CAYHRX010000166.1:0-7265 GCA_964359075.1 uncultured Chitinophagales bacterium | reverse complement strand
CAAGATCCACTTTAGCTACACAGGAAACTGTCTCAACTGAGGGGTAAAGAACAAAGCGCAAACGCCAGTAGTTAGAACCGTGACAAAGGTATATAGGGAGAATAGAATATGGCTCGAAGAAAACCGAGAAGACTTGTCACGAGCAATCTTGAGCGCATTTCCAGCAAGGTGTTCGACGAATACCATGATGAGATTACACAGCTCGTAGGACGTCGGGGTGTACTCATTGTACAAGAGAGATCGCTTGTACTATGTCGGCCTTGCGAAGGACCTGCGAAGCCGGCTCGATGGCCATTTGAAAGACAAGCATGCAAGCAAGTGGGATAGCTTTAGTCTCTACCTGATTCGCAATGTTGACTACCTGCGAGAACTTGAGTCTCTCATAATCCATGTTGCAGATCCGAAGGCGAATATTCACAAAGGCCGGTTTGCTCGGTCCACGAACCTTCGCTCCACGCTGGAAGAGCTCATGGAGGAGCGAGATCGCGCTAAGAGAGCCGAGATATTGGCCGGCCATTTTCGTAAGAAGAAACGAAGAAGAAGGAGAAAGCACCAACGCAAGCTAGCTGTCAGGCGGTCCAAGCTTGCTGGACTCCTTGCTGCTGGGACGGAACTTCGAAGCACTTACAAAAAGAAGGAATACGTCGCCGCAGTTGATGCTGCGGGAAAAATAAGCCTTGGTGACAAGGTCTTCTCTTCACCTTCAGCAGCAGGCTCATTTGTTCGCGGTGGCAAGGCTACAGATGGATGGATTTTCTGGACATATCGGAATCAGGCAGGTGAATGGGTTAGGATAGATGAGTTGAGGAAGCGGAGCTAGGGGAAATGTCTGCGTACGCGAAAGTGTTGCATGGCCCGATTTTTTCTTTAGGGTTAGAAATGCCCCGTTTCAAGGTTTGCCTCCCTTCACCCTCTCATAAATCAATCTCACCCCATCCAGCACAAGCGACGGCTCGCATGCCTCAATCACATTCGTGTGCTTGGCAACCACCGTTGAGAGTCCGCCGGTGGCGATGATCTTAGCTGTTGTGCCCAGTTCCGCCCGGATTCTTCTCACCATCCCCTCAACAGCATCAACAGCTCCGAACATCACTCCAGCCTGCATACTGGACACCGTATCCGTGCCGATGACTTTCTCAGGGAAGTGAAGCTCAACCTTTGGCAGCTTGGCAGCTCGGCGATGCAGTTCCGCAGCAGCAGACTCAAGCCCCAGAGCAATCACTCCTCCCAGGTAATCTCCATTTCTATCCACAACATCAAAGGTCGTTGCCGTCCCGAAGTCGATGATGATGAGTGGGCCTCCGTACTTCTTGAAACCCGCCACGGCGTTGCAGAGTCTGTCCGTACCTACAGCCGAGGGGTCCTGGTAGAGAACTTTGATGCCGAGGTCGAGGTGAGTACCCACCATGATCGGCTCGACCCTGATGTACTTGCGGGCGATGGCTTCGAATATGTCGGTCAGGTTTGGAACAACGGAGGAAATGCCGACGCCCGTGAGAAGTGCCGGGGAGACATCGGCATCAACACAAAAGTTCTTGATGGTGAGCCACGTTTCGTCTGCGGTTCGTGTGGCCGAGCTGGCCATCCGCCAATCTGCGACCAGCTTGTCGCCCTTGTACACACCAATGACGGTGTGGGTGTTCCCAATGTCGATCGCTAAGAGCATCGTGTACCAGATAGGAAGGTTGTCAGAAGAGAAGAGGGAAGGCTGAACTACACCTGTAGTACCGTAACATCGCCTGCAAATACTGTCTTCTCAGCACCGTTAGTCTGAAGCACCAAGCCACCGTCAGCACTCAGTCCCTTGACGACACCGGAGATGGTGTTTCCCTGCTGGGAGATCGAAATCGTTCGGTTGACCATGGATGAGCGGGCAAGCCATTGGGGAACGACCGACTGAAAGCCTGAAGTCTGGAAGGACATGTAGTCGCTCTCGAGGCCTTTGAGAATCTCTCTGAAGAGCACCGCTCTGTCGATTTCTTTGCGGGCCTCCATTCTCAGTGATGAGGCTTTCGTGCTTAGCTCCCCATCAAACCTCACCTGATTAACGTTGACTCCAATCCCGATGACGACATAATCAACAGCGTTCTGCTTCACAGACCCCTCTATCAGAATCCCGGCGACTTTCTTTCCCTTGTAGAGGATGTCATTGGGCCACTTGCAATCCACGTTCAGGCCGGTTACAGCCTCGATCGCCTGCGCAACAGCAACAGCGACGTAGAGTGGCAGGAGGTTCAGTGAGTCTGCGGATACGCGGGGCCTCAGCACAAGGGAGAACATGAGGTTCTCATTGGGGTTTGCCTGCCATGGGCGACCCAGACGCCCCTTCCCAGCGGTCTGTTCTTCTGTGATGACCACTGTACCTTCAGCCGCTCCAATGCCCGCAACTGCCTTCGCGCAATTGTTCGTGGAGTCAATCGAATCAAAGGTGTAGATCTTGTTCCCAAACACACGCGTTTTCAGTCCCTTGCGCAGAAACCGCTCGGTGAACATGGTTCGAGTTCTTTCAGTTTGTTGAATTTCTGGTTTCAGCGAAGCGATGAGTGTGTATGCCTTTTTCGAAGGGCGTTTCCAATGGAGTAAGGCTCTGAGACAGCACGATGATACCCAATTGAAAGTCCAAAGTCAAGATGCATGTTGAACTGACAGGACGGCCACTCCAGTGCCAATGTTGCTGCGCACTTGTCAGTCTGGCGCAAGACAGATGTAGTGGAAAGCTCACACTTCTGAGTCCTCTGTTTCTGCAATTGGTTCACAAGCTTGAGGTTATGGTGAGAGGTGAGGAAGCAAATCTCTGTGGCATGGGTGTTGGTATATCAGTGGAGGTTACATATACCACAAGTGTTCTAACTCTTCAATTCATTCTATCGGGAGCCCCAACAGTATGAGCAAGACTATAGGCAATGACCCTGTGGTTATTGCGAATTCGGAGGGGGGACGGACGACCCCCTCAGTTGTTGCCTTCACAAAGAATGGAGAGAGGCTCGTTGGTCAGGCAGCAAAGCGGCAGGCAGTGACGAACTCCCAGAACACCGTCTTTTCGATCAAGCGGTTCATGGGCCGATTCCATAACGAAGTCAGCGAGGAAATGAAACTTGTACCCTACCAGGTTATCAAAGGGGACAACAATACAGCGCGGGTGGAGGTTGGTGGGCGTGTCTATTCACCCCCCGAGATCAGTGCTATGATCCTCCAGAAAATGAAACAGACGGCAGAGGATTACATCGGCCAAAAGCTGACCGAAGCTGTAATCACAGTGCCGGCGTACTTCAATGACGCCCAACGCCAGGCGACAAAGGAGGCGGGAGAGATTGCGGGGTTGCACGTGCGGCGTATCATCAACGAACCCACAGCCGCAGCTCTTGCCTATGGGTTGGACAAGAAGCACAAGGACCTGAAGGTGGCGATCTACGATCTCGGCGGCGGTACGTTCGACATTTCAATCCTTGAACTTGGCGAGGGTGTTTTTGAAGTAAAGGCTACCAACGGCGATACCCATCTTGGTGGCGATAACTTCGATCAGAGGATAGTGGATTTTGTTGCCGATGAGTTTAAGAGGCTGGAAGGCATAGACCTCCGCAAGGACCCGATGGCGCTCCAGCGGTTGAGGGAGGCGTCTGAGAAAGCCAAGATGGAACTCTCCCAGTTGATGCAGACGGAGATCAACCTGCCGTTCATCACCGCAACTGCCGACGGACCGAAGCACTTGAACATGACCTTGACTAGGGCAAAGTTTGAGCAGCTTGTTGATGACCTGATTCAGCGGACTTTCGGGCCTACCGAGAGAGCGTTGAAAGATGCGGGACTTTCCCCGAGCCAGATTGACGAGGTCATTCTCGTTGGTGGCATGACTCGCGTACCCAAAGTGCAGCAGCTTGTGAAAGAGATTTTCGGTCGCGAACCCCACAAGGGTGTAAACCCTGATGAAGTGGTGGCCGTCGGTGCTGCGATCCAGGGCGGAGTTCTTGCAGGCGATATTACCGATGTCCTGCTGCTGGATGTTACGCCGCTCTCGCTGGGCATTGAGACTCTCGGTGGTGTGATGACCGAGCTCATTGATGCAAACACGACAATTCCGACAAAGAAGAGCGAGATATTCTCGACTGCATCAGACAGCCAGCCCTCGGTGGAAATCCACGTTCTGCAGGGAGAGAGACCGATGGCTGTTGATAACCGGACTCTTGGCAGGTTCCATCTGGACGGGATTCCGCCGGCACCCCGGGGAGTTCCCCAGATCGAGGTCACGTTTGATATCGATGCCAACGGTATGCTCCATGTTGCTGCAAAAGATAAGGGGACGAGCAAGGAGCAATCCATCCGTATTACCTCTTCCAGCGGCTTGACCAAGGAGGAAGTCGAGCGAATGAAATCCGATGCATCCGCTCATGCCGCTGAAGACAAGAAGAAGAAAGAAGAGATCGACCTGAAGAACCAGGCGGACAACCTCGTGTTCCAGACCGAGAAGCAGCTCAAGGAGTTTGGCGACAAGGTGAGCGGCGATGCCCGTACCAAGGTCGAAGGCGCAAAGGAACAGCTCACGGAAGCGATCAAAAGCAACAACATCAATGCTATCAAGACCGGCATCGACTCGTTGAACACAGCCTGGAACGAAGCCTCGACCCAAATGTATCAGCAGGCGACGGCGGGTGCGGCACACGCAGCCGGTGGTCCGCAGAGCGGCCCATCGGAGGGTGGGGCCAAGAAGGACGAAAAGAAAGTCGAAGACGCTCAATATGAAGTTGTGGACGACAAAGACAAGAAGTAACTGGTGGCAACCGGTCGTCACGTAAGTCTTGCGCGAGCGGCTGGTGTAACACCAAGATGCCTGCCTGACCCTGCCCGTCCGGCAGGCGGGCGGCAGGCAGGAATCTCCCCCCATGAGGAGTGGAGATACGTAAAGGCGAGGCGACCCCTCGCCTTTTGTGTACATGGTTTGTGCAATGAAGAGAGTGAGAAATGAACTTCAACAAATTCACAATCAAGTCACAAGAGGCTGTACAGAATGCTCAGGAAATCGCATCGAGCTATGGCAACCAATTCATCGACTCCGAGCATCTTCTTGCGGCACTGATGCAGGATTCGAGCGGGACTGTCGTTCCTATCTTGCAGAAGGTCGGGGCCAATGTCAACTACATCAAGATCAAGCTCAACGAGCTCATCGAGCACTTGCCCAAGGTGAGCGGCGCCGGTCTCGGCAACCAGGCAATATCGCAGCCGCTGGGGCGTGTCTTTGAGAATGCGCAGAAGCAAGCGCAAGAACTTAAAGACGAGTTCATCAGTACCGAGCATCTGCTGCTCGCGATGGTTGCTTCAAGAGAATCGAATGCAAGCAAGCTGTTGCAGGATCAGGGCGTCACCGTTGAGGCAATCTACAAAGTGCTCAAAGAGATTCGCGGTACACAGCGGATAACCGATCAGAACCCTGAGGACAAGTACCAAGCTCTTCAACGATACGGGCGGGACCTCAACGACCTTGCACGGAAGGGAAAGCTCGATCCCGTTATCGGCCGTGACGAAGAGATCCGCAGAGTGCTCCAGGTTCTCTCCCGCCGCACAAAAAACAATCCGGTACTCATGGGTGAGCCCGGAGTTGGAAAGACCGCCATTGCCGAAGGCATTGCTCACAGGATTGTGCAAGGAGATGTTCCCGAGACGCTGAAGAACAAGCGCATCGTAGCGCTGGACATGGGTGCACTGGTCGCAGGCACAAGCTTTCGGGGTCAATTTGAGGAGCGCCTGAAGGCGTTGCTGAAGGAGGTCGAGGAGTCCAATGGTGAGATCATCCTCTTCATCGATGAGCTTCACACACTTGTTGGTGCTGGTGCTGCTCAGGGGTCGGTCGATGCCGCAAACATGCTGAAGCCTGCTCTCGCCAAGGGCGAGCTGCGGGCAATCGGCGCCACGACGATTGATGAGTACAGGAAGTACATCGAGAAGGATCCGGCGCTTGAGCGACGGTTCCAGCCGGTGATGGTTGATGAGCCAAGCGTGGAGGATACGATCTCCATTCTTCGGGGACTCAAAGAGCGGTACGAGGTGCATCACGGTGTCCGAATCACGGATGGGGCAATCGTTGCAGCGGCTCAGCTCAGCCATCGGTACATCTCCGACCGTTTCCTGCCAGACAAAGCCATCGATCTCATCGATGAAGCCGCATCGAAGCTTCGGATTGAGATTGACTCCCTGCCCGAAGAACTGGACGAAGTAGAGCGAAAGATCAAGCAGCTTGAGATCGAAAAACAGGCAGTCTTGCGTGAGAAGGACGAGGCTTCAAGAGAGCGGCTTGCTGCCATCGAGCAGGATCTCGCAGAGCAGAACCAGGCCCGTACAGAGCTACGGGCGCACTGGCAGGTGGAGAAAGATCTCATCCAGTCCATCCGCAAGATGAAGGAAGAGATTGACAATGCCAAGCAGGAGGCGGAGAAGAAAGAACGTGGTGGCGACCTCGGGCGCGTAGCCGAGCTTCGTTACGGTGTGATCGCTAACCTCGAAAAGAAGATCAAGGATGCTTCGGCCAGACTTCAGGAGGTACAGATAGATCGGAAGATGCTGAAAGAGGAAGTGGACGCTGAAGACATTGCTGAGATCGTAGCGCGGTGGACAGGCATACCTGTGTCCAGAATGCTTGAAAGCGATCGTATGCGGCTGCTTCATCTGGAAGAAAGATTGCAGGAGCGTGTCATCTCGCAGGAGGAGGCTGTCCGCGCGGTGAGCGATGCCATCCGCCGCTCGCGTGCAGGTCTGCAGGACGAGAAGCGTCCGATTGGGTCATTCATCTTCCTCGGCGGCACAGGTGTAGGGAAGACTGAGCTTGCGAAGGCGCTCGCGGAGTTCCTTTTCAACGATGAATCGGCCATGGTCCGTATCGATATGAGCGAGTACATGGAGAAGTTCTCGGTGTCGCGGCTTATCGGCGCACCGCCTGGTTATGTCGGGTACGATGAGGGTGGACAGCTTACCGAAGCTGTCCGTCGCAAACCGTATTCCGTTGTGCTGCTCGATGAAATCGAGAAAGCTCATCCGGAGGTCTTCAACGTGTTGCTGCAGTTGCTTGATGAAGGCCGCCTCACCGATAACAAAGGCCACACAATCGATTTCAAGAACACGATCATCATCATGACATCGAACCTTGGCTCGCAGCTTATTCGAGAAAGGGTAACCGCCGAGTTCAGGAACGATGTGCATTGGGACCAGGTGTTTGGAGAACTCAAGCAAGAACTCCTGCAAATGCTGCACCGGACCATCAGGCCTGAGTTCCTCAATAG
>CAYHRX010000165.1:0-7312 GCA_964359075.1 uncultured Chitinophagales bacterium | reverse complement strand
CCCATGCTGTATGAGCGGGTGAAGAACGTCATCGACAAGCTTGATGCACCTGCCGAGGTCGTGATCGTGGACGACGGCTGCACGGATGGATCGTATGAGCTGTTGAAGGAAGTCCACAGGAAAGACCCGCGCTTCAAGGTCCTGAGCTTCTCCCGGAACTTCGGGCATCAGGTGGCAATCTCCGCCGGACTTGAGCATACTTCGGGCGATGCGGCCATGATTATCGACGGAGACCTGCAGGATCCGCCTGAGGTGCTACCGCAGTTCATCGCGAAATGGAAAGAGGGATACGAGGTTGTCTACGCGATCCGGACAAAGCGGAAGGAAAACATTTTCAAGCGCGCTGCATACGCGGGGTTCTACAGACTTCTCAAGCGATTGTCGTACCTCGACATCCCGCTCGACTCGGGTGATTTCTGTCTGATGGACAAGCGCGTGGTGGACGCGATGCGCAAGCTTCCGGAACGGAAGCGGTTCGTCCGTGGGCTGCGCACGTGGGTTGGTTTCCGACAGATCGGACTGGCGTACGAGCGCGACAAACGTTTCGCCGGCGAGCCGAAGTACACCTTCACGAAACTCCTCGGCCTCGCGTACGATGGCATCTTCTCGATATCCGCAACCCCACTGCGCGTCGCGGTCTATACGGGCTTTGCGCTTGCTGCCATTGCATTCCTCGGCGGCCTCTGGGTCATCTATCAGAAGCTAATGTATGGCATTGCGCTCGTCGGCTGGGCGTCCACCATTGTGATCATGATGTTCCTCGGCGGCGTCACGCTTTCGACCATGGGGATGATCGGTGAGTACGTCAGCAGGATCTATGAGGAAGTGAAGAGCCGCCCGCTGTACGTGGTGAAAGAGAAGCTGGGGTTGTAATGGAAGAACAGCTGTACCAGCAGTTCTATGAAATCGAGAACACCCACTGGTGGTTTGCTGCCCGGCGCCACATTCTCATCGCCTACCTCAACAGGAAGGTGGATGCCGGACGATCACTGAAGCTTCTCGATGTCGGCTGCGGCACCGGCGCCATACTTGCCGATGCTTCTCAACGGTTCGACGCTTCGGGAATGGACGCGTCTCCCCAAGCGATTGAGTTCTGCCGCAGGCACGGACTGACGAAGCTCTTTGTCGGCAACCTTGATGCATACCCGGGCGCGGAGAAGTTTGACGTCATCACACTCTTCGATGTCGTCGAACACATTGACGATGACCTGGGCGTTCTTCAACAGGCTCACGCTCGATTAGCCGGCAACGGACATGTGTTGATCACCGTGCCTGCATACCAGTGGCTCTGGAGCTCGCACGATGTCATCAACCACCACAAGCGGCGGTACACGAAGGCACAACTCCGCTCCATTGTACGCGCCGCAGGCTTCCAGATCGACCATATCACCTACTTCAACACACTGTTGTTTCCTCTGGCCTTAGTACGGCGAGTGCTTGCGAAGCTCACCAACGCACAGCTGGCTGATGACTTCATTGTCCCGGTTGGACTAATGAATGCAGCACTCAGGAGTGTTTTCGGTCTCGAAAGGTTCGTCGTCCCCTACATAACTCTCCCCTTCGGTTTGTCTGTGCTTTGTTGGGCGAGAAAACCCCGACCATGAACATCATCATCGTTGGAACCGCCTACCCGCTGCGAGGAGGCATCGCTCACTACAACGCTCTGCTGCATCAGGAGCTGAGTAAGAAGCACAACGTCCAGATCATCACATTCAAACGACAATATCCCACACTCCTCTTTCCCGGGAAAACCCAGGCCGAGACCGGCGGCGAGTTGCTCTGTGTCCCGAGTGAATCACTCGTCGACTCCATCAACCCGCTGAACTGGATTGCCGTCGGGAAAGAGATCAGGAAACGCAAACCGGACGTTCTCATCTTCAAGTACTGGCTCCCCTTTTTCGGCCCGTGCTTCGGAACGATTGCACGCACGGCGACGCGAGGCAGAACCACGAAGGTGCTTTTCATCTGCGACAACGTGATACCGCACGAGAGGCGTCCGGGAGACCGCGCTTTTACCCGGTACGCATTCGGTGCAGTCCACTACTTCATCGTCCAGTCGGATGCAGTTGAACGCGATCTGCTGCGGTTCTGGCCTCATGCGATGTACAGGAAAGCCGCGCATCCGGTCTACAATATCTTCGGGAACACGATCGACAAACGCGATGCGAGGAAGCAGCTCGGTATCAAGGCAGAGAAGGTGATCCTCTTCTTCGGGTACATCCGTAAGTACAAGGGTCTGCACGTTCTGCTTGATGCAATGAACACGCTGAAATCCTCCGGCATCCACCTGCTTGCGGTTGGTGAATGTTATGATGATGAGCAGCAGTATCGGGACAAGATCGAGGCCATGCAACTTCAGGACTCCGTTTCGCTGCACACGGACTACATTCCCAACGACAAGGTTGGCCTGTATTTCTCCGCAGCCGACCTCGTGATCCTCCCCTATCTTTCCGCAACGCAGAGCGGCATAACGCAGATCGCGTACAACTTCGACAGGCCCGTTATCGCGACGGCAGTTGGTGGACTAGCGGAAGTAGTGCTGGACAACGCAACAGGGTTCATCGTACCACCGAACAATGCCGTGGCTCTTGCACAGAGCATCATGCGCTTCTACGAGGAGAAGAAAGAAGAAGCATTCACGGCCAACGTCCGACAAGAGAAGAAGAAGTACACGTGGGAGGCGATGGTGAGGGTAATCGAGGAGATGGTTGGACGATGACGGAGCTTCATTGTAGGATGTGTGGATCGAGTCACCTAGGCGAGAAGCCTTTCGGGTACACCTTCAAGGGCCGGTGGCTCGGAGGCATTGAGTGTCACGAGTGCGGCATCATCTTCATCCATCCTCAACCTACTCCTTCCGAGTTGACGGAGATGTACTCAAAGGAGTACTTCGAGGGAGACTTTCGCTGCGGGCATGCCGGCAGCTACTTTGACGAGTCTACCTTGAACAGCCTCGCCGACACGTCTCTGCTTCAGCGCATCAAGCGCTACAAACCAACCGGCGACTTCCTCGAAGTCGGTTGTGCGGGCGGGGCGTTTCTTAATGCTGCGCGCGAGGCTGGCTTCCGCGTCAAAGGTGTGGAGTATTCTTCAGAGGCAGCGGAGTTCGCCCGGAAACGCTTCGGGCTCGACGTTGTGGCGGGCGACCTGAGCGACGCGTGCTATCAACCGGACTCGTTTGATGTTGTGTTTATGGGTGATGTGCTTGAACACCTCCCGGACCCCGTGGCAACGGTAACAGAAATCCACCGGGTCCTGCGGGCGGGCGGGATGCTGGCCATCGAATGTCCCATGCAGACGAACACGCTGTTCTCACGAACCGGTTTCGTTGTGTACTCGTTACTGGGGAGGAAGGCAACCGTCCATCTCCCGCCGTATCATCTGTTCGAGTACCGTCCACACAGCATGAGAAACATGTTGCGCCGTTGCGGGTTTGAGATTACCTTGCAGAAGGAAGTCATGATCTCCCCCGGACAAGTCACGCTTCGCGGCCCGCTGGCACACCGGCTAGGGAAAAAGGCGTTCCAGTACCCGAACTATTGGATCACATCGATGCTCGGCATCCTCGGCGACCGGATCGAAGTGTTTGCAACCAAAAAGGCATGATCAGCAACCACACGAAACGCTACTGGCAGTATGAGTACGACGTTGCGGCAAAGTACATGATCCCGCTGCTCGAACAGTGGGGTGTGCAGCCGCAGGATGCCACGATGATCGACGTTGGGTGCGGCGAAGGCGGCGGCGTTTGCGCGATGTACGACAGCGGCATGCAGTGCGTCGGGTTCGACATTGAAGAGCATCGCGTGCAAATGGCGCGGGCGATGCAGGGTAGCAGGAACATCCAATGGACGCTCGGCGATCTCTACTCTTCAATACTGCCATTCTCCGATCGGCAGTACGATCTTGTCGTCCTGCACGATGTGTTCGAGCATCTGGAAGAGAAGCACGAGGTGCTGGAGAAACTGAGGCGCTACATGAAGCCGGATGGCAGGCTGATGATTACGTTCCCCCCATACTACTCAGCCTACGGTGCGCATCAGCAGCTCTTGAATGCGCCCTGGACGAAGTTCCCCTTCTTCCACCTCCTCCCCTTCGCGCTCACGAAGATCCTTCCCCGCATCAAGGGTGAATCTTCTCGCATCGTTGAAGAAGTGCAGAAGCTCGGAGAGCTGAGGATGGGGATGAGGAAGTTCCAGCAGATTGCCGCACACGGGGCGCTGAAGATTGTCGGGAAGCAGGCGTACATCATCAGTCCCAACCACATCCGGTTCGGACTGAAACCAATCCCTGCCGGACCGATCGCTGAGATCCCGATCATCGGCGAGGTGGTGTGTACCGGTGTTGTGTATTTGCTGGGAAAGCTCCGTCATCTTGAGCGCAGTGGCACCGAAAGCGCCACGGAGTCGAAAGATGTCATGGGCGATTTGTGAATTCTAACGTTACGACTCTTAACAGCCTTCGACTTCGTCCCGACAGAGTTCATCGGGACGGCGCTCAGGCTGACGTAGATTCATTTTTTGATTGACAATCAAGGTGCCATGCCTGTGCCCTCTCAACCCTTAGTCTTCATCATCATCGTCAACTGGAACGGCCGGGACATTACGCTGGACTGTCTCGACTCGCTACGCGCGATCTCGTACCGCAACGTCCGGACGGTGGTGGTCGACAATGGATCACGTGATGGCTCGGTTCAGGCAATCCTCTCGCGGTTTCCGGATGTCGTTGTCCTGGAGATGAACGAGAATCTCCGCTTCGCCGGGGGCAATAACGCGGGCATCCGCTACGCGCTGGGCCAGGGGGCCGAGCTGCTGTTGCTGCTCAACAACGACACCACGGCTGATGCAGAGTTTCTCTCTGTAATGGTCAGCCGGTTAACATCTTCACAGTCCATCGGAATGGTTGCCCCAAAGATCTACTATCACAGCGAACCAAAACGGATCTGGTTCGCCGGAGGAGTAATTTCCATGTGGACCGGCACGATGAAGCACATCGGCATACGGGAGATCGACAGGGGACAGCATGATACATGTCGAGAGATAGAATACACAACCGGCTGCTGCATCCTGACGAAACGAGAAGTGGTGGAAAAGGTGGGGCTGCTGGATGAGTCGTTCGCGATGTACACCGAAGACGCCGATTGGTCCATGCGTGTCCGCAGGGCAGGGTACACAATTATATATGAACCGAAGGCCAAAGTCTGGCACAAGCTTTCGGTCAGCTCTGGCGGACATCTCTCGTGGTACAAGATGAGGCACAAGTTTGTGAGCAACCTGCGCTTCTTCTCCCGCCATGCCGCCTGGTACCAGTGGCTCGTGTTCCCGTGGGCAAACGTTCTCGTGAACGGTTACGCCGCCATCAAGTACATTCTCACAGCAAAAATGAAATAGATGGAACTGGGCAAGTATCTCGGCAAAGGCATCTGGGGGCTGGCGGACAAAGGGCTGCCGGTCATCTACGGCGTGGCGTTCGTCGTCCTCGTCATCCGCGTGCTGCCGGAGGAGGAGTTCGGCAACTTCGTGCTCGTCCAGGAAATCTTCCTGATCATCTCCGGTCTCGCGCAGGGGTTTGCCTTGCAGCCGCTTCTCAAGTTTGCCGCCGAGGAGAACGCTGAGAGCAGCGGTCTCATCAACGCCGGGTTCATGCTCAACGCCCTCTTCACGCTGGTCTGCGCGCTGCTCATCGCTGCCGTGCGAGTTCCCCTGAGCGGACTTCTGAACTCTCCCCTGCTCGCGCCGCTCCTGCTCTACGTCCCCGCGATGCTGGCGGCCTCACTGATGCGCAATTTCACGCTCGTGCTGCTGCAGACGCGGTTCATGATCAAAGAGATTTTCTGGACAGACGCCGTGCACTTCCTCGGCGCCCCGTTGCTCGTGTACATCGTCTCAAAGATGAACAAGTTCGACACCGCGCTCGACCTGATCCTCATCAATGTCGTCTCTCTCTCCGCATCCTCCGTCGTAGGCTGGCGATTGTCAAGGTCAATGGTCTCGGTGAAGATGAAGGTGGATGTGGCCGAGGCAAAGAAACTCTGGGACTACGGACGGTACTCGCTTGGCGGTATTGTGAGCTATCTGTTCAACACCAAATCCGACTCGTTCATCCTGTCAGCGTTCACGGGACCGGTGCAGGTGGCGGTCTACAACTCCGTCAAGGTGTTCATCCGTGTGTACGACATGGCAACGCAGGTCGTCCAGATGTTCATCTTCCCGGCTGTCTCGAAGCTCTCATCGAAAGGAGAGGATGGAACGCTGAAAGCTGTGCTGGAGAAAGCGATCCTCTTCTCGACGGTCGGTATGCTGCCGGTGTTCTTTGGCTTCATCATCATGGCATCGCCACTGGTGAGTATTGTGTATCAGGGAAGGTACGTCGAGGCAATTCCCATGCTGCAGATGTTCGCCGTGCTTTCGTTCATGGTGCCGATCACTGCCGTTGCATCAAGCACACTGCTCGGACTCGGTCAGGCGCGGATCGGGTTTATCATCAGCGTGCAGTCGCTTGTTGGCTCTATTGTGCTGTACCTTGTCTGCATCCCTCTGCTTGGGGTTACCGGTGCAACGATTGGATACATTCTTTCATCGTCGTTGCTCGCATGGCTGTCCACCTACAACATGAACAGGTTCATCCCGATGACAGCCCGTGCGATCGTTGCCCGTACCAACGATATCAGACAATTCCTGAAAACCCGAATGAGCCGCGCCTGATGGCATCACAGACAAAGAAAATAACGCTCGATACTGCTGCGCTCTTCTTTGGCAGGGCCGTGGGACTGCTGCTGGGCATCGTGCGCCTGAACTACCTTGCCACGTACCTGGGCGTTGCCAACTTCGGCATCTTGAATTTCGCCACGTACTTCACTGCGCTGTTCCAATCGTTGTTTGACCTTGGCATGGCACAGCTGATAACGCGGGAGATTGCCCGCGACCCTTCACGCAGCGGCGAGCTATTGGGCCGCGCCGTCGTCCTCAAGATGATGATCGTTGTGGCAGCAAGTCTGCTCGTCGGCAGTGTTACCATTGTCTCCGGCTTCGATGCAGTGACCAACTGGGCCGTGCTGTTGACGACGGTCGCGCTTGCCATCAACGGCATCTCGATGGTGTTCCTGAGCGCGTTCCAGGCACACCGGAAGATGGTCACGGTCTCCATTGCCAACATTGCCAACGATGCGATCATCTCTGCCGCCATCGTCCTGATGATACCGACGTTCCCGAGTGTTATTACAGCTCTTCTGCTGACTGTTGTGGTTTCTCTCATCAATTTGGGTATTCTGATCCGAGTTTACTACAAACTTGTTGGGCCACCCATGTACCAAGCC
>CAYHRX010000164.1:0-7339 GCA_964359075.1 uncultured Chitinophagales bacterium | reverse complement strand
GGAAGGGTGTTTGACGAGAAGCCGGAAGGAGTGATGGTCTTTGCCTACGCGCTGAGGGATTACGATCCAGATACACTTGACCCTGCGAAAGTGAAGCCTGACTACATCATGCAAACGGGAAAGGACGGTCTTTTCACGCTCTCGAACATCGCCTTTGGGGGATACCGGATTGTGGCTGTGCGGGATGAGTACCGGAACCTGGTCTATGACAAGCAGGTGGATCAGTTTGGCGTAACGGTCGGAGATACCGCCGTGACGGCGAGGCAGCCAAGAGTGCATGACCTTTGGTTTCGCATATCCTCAGAGGATACTACCAAGGTCTTCCTCACCAGCGCCCAAGCGGTGAACAACCGTCGCGTGCAAGTCAGGTTCAGTGAGCCGGTTGACAGCCTTTCGTTTGAGAAGGCGTCATTCACTATCGGAGACACCCTGAAGCTATCGTCGGTGAACATTCTCGTAGCCAGCTTGAGTCGATCAACACCAACGCTCGTTGATCTGGTTATTGAGACCATGCTCGATAGCGGAGCGGCGTACCGCGTGAAGGCGGAACGGATGTACGACAGGGCAGGCAACGGGATTGATACAGCAAACTCGTCGTATGTATTTGTGGGCGTTCCGATACCCGATACACTCCGGGCCATGGTTGGAGTGAGCGGATTGACCGACAGCGTGAGAGGGATTGTGCTGGAGAAAAGTTTTGAGATGATGTTCTCAAAGCCAGTTCTGCACACTCCACTGATGAATGGAATCATCCTGAAGGATAGCACACGCGCAACAGTCCCGACCGATCTTCGATGGCTCAACGCCACCGACGTTCAACTGACTCCCGCTGCTCCTCTCAAGAGCAAAGCTTGGTATCAATTGCGAGTGGTGTTGGATTCCGTCCGGGATTACTCGGGCAACCGTTGGCGCGACTCCACGTGGGCAATCCGTTTTCAAACGCTCGACCTTCGAACAACAGGAACGATCGATGGGCTGGTCGTGGATGAGCAGAGGGACAAAGGTCGGGGCCCGATCTATGTTACAATCTCCAGCATCGATCTCACTCCGCAGCGCGAGAAGGTTCTCCGACTTGAAAAACCTGGGAGATTCACTTGTGAACAACTGCCTGAAGGCAAGTACACTCTCCGTGGATTCCGGGATTCCGACAGCTCCGGGACATATTCCTTTGGCCGGCCGTTTCCCTTCGTCCCATCTGAACGATTCGCTGTCTCATCCGACACGGTGAAGGTACGAGCACGCTGGGGAGTAGAAGGCGTGATGCTGAGGTTTAGGTGATCTGCCAGCTTGGTTGCTTCTGGCGGGGAGGCGATGGTTAGGCCGCACTAGATAGCATCATTCGTGTTGTGCTATGTTCGAACCGATGGCCTGGCCACTTGGTAGATGCGATCGCGGGGTTAGCTAGCCGCCCATAGTACATCAACGCTTTTGCGAACAGACTTTGCCTCTTGCTCAACGGCGTCGTCTGATTTGTGGACCAGAGTTTCTATTTTCTCGATGAGTTCGATTAGCACCGGCCATGAAGATCCTTGGACGAGGTCTAGTTGACTGTGAGCGAGCCGATTCCTGAGGTCCTCCGCCCTCTGTAGGAGGTAATTAGCCTGCTTCTTGCTGTGTAGGCCCAGCTTAGTTCGCAGGTCGGTACGAGCCAGAAGCAACTCGCGCTTGTCGCAGAACTGCAAGCAGTCGAGTAACGTGATTTCCTCGTTGCGCGCGCGACGCGCCGTTTGAAGCTTATTGGCAGCCTCTATTCGGTCCTTCTTGAGGTTCTCTTTCCAGGAATCTCCGTCATAAGATCTCCGCACCCAAAATCGCAGATGCATCTCCAAGAGGGACATGAGTCCAAAAAGATAGACACGAACCTGTGGCTTGTTCAGGTCGGCCCGTGTGACGATTCCTTTGACCTCTGTTCCTACAAGGACGAAAATGCGTTCCTTGGCGCGCAGAACGGTCAACAACTCGCCAAGAGGAGTTGCGTCGGAGATCAGATGCTCGGCGCTCATCGGGCTAGCATGCTCCTTTACACTGCCGCCTCGCAGTGTTTCCCTTTTAACGAAGCCGATGACTGGTCCGTTCTGGACCGTCTGCACGCCCGCCACATCAAATCCTCTTTCCTTAAGAATACCTCCTATCTCGTGGGCTGAAGCGTCCACCGGACAACATTGAAGTGGCTCAAAGATTGTCCGCGCGAGAATGCCAGCCCCAAGCGCAGAACGGAGGTCAGAAAGACGAGTGCCTTTGCGCCTATACCCTGTGATTGGAGAAGTCCAAAGCTGATATCCCATTTTCCGATTCGACCAATCTATGTCTGGCTAACCCGCAACCTCTGTTCGCACTGTCTTTCGTTATCCCTTCCTCCGCGTCTTCGGTCTCTTTATCGTCAGCTCGTACACCTGGTTGATTGCCTGCCCCGATGCTTTCGGTCGAGGAGCCGCTTGGTTAGGTTGCCAGAAAAGTTTCGATCTCCTCAACGCGCTTCTGCACCGAGCAATCAGTTCTGTTTGCAATTGCAAACATTGTCGTTAGGATGTCGTCCCACTGATCATGAATTGACGCCACGCCGATATTCTCTTCAATCCAGGACTGTCCTCGCACAGTGACTATGAATGTAATCACCTCTCTGAAGGTAATGTAAGTCACTCCCCTCGACTGATAGTGCTCATTCGGTTCCTTGGCAAACACGATGTAACGAAATCGGCAGTTGCAATCCTCAAAACGAAATCCTGTCGCGAGCGCCTGTGCGACTTGTGGAATCTCATCCTCTCGCTGGAGGCCAACGAAGCGCACTATGTAACTGATCGACGGATTTGCAGCCATTTCACGCCAAACCCTGTTCGGCCTATTTTCGTTGCCAGATTTTACCTCAGCTACTACGATGTCCGGCTTTCCGACGGCATCGTTGACCAACAAGGGGTCGTTTGCAATGTGCAGAGCGCCCGCTACTTCTCGAGAGTAGGGCATCCTAACACCGAGAATGTCTGTTTCCGTATAGTTGCCGACTTGGCCAGCAGACACTCTCGTCGGATCGTCCCCAGCATGAACGATGAAGTTCGGAACGGTGAAATAGCCGTTCAACCTGAGATATGACGCGACGAATCTCTCGTACTTGTCAGCCATTACGACCTCCGATTGGGCAACCTACTACTGATTATCCTGCAACTCTCTTCGCCATGTCTTTCCCTATCCCTTCCTCCGCTCTCGCGGTGTCTTTATCGTCAACTCGTACGCCCGGTTGATTGCCTGTCTCGCGTTGTAGCCGGTGTACTCGAGCTTACGCGTCGCCTTCGGGTTGCCAGGCAATCCCGTCCCGTTCATCTTAGCAATTGGTTTGCCGGCGTAATTTTTGATGAGCCACATGCGCCAGGCAGAGACGGTGAGCGTCACCTGTGAGATTTGGAGGTAGCCCCATGCTTTTTTCAGGGCGCTCAGCTTCTCTTTATTATTCATTTTCCCTGACCTCATACATCCAAGTGTCTACTTAGTCGATAGTCCTCCGACAGAACGCTCCCACGTTTCATTTGATGAGCTTACGATCCTCCTTAGGCAACGATCTCTGTTTCCTCCTCCTCTTTCTCTTCTTCATCGTCCTGTTTCATCGGCATTCCGGCAATTGCGATCAAGGCAAAAATGGAAAAACAAAGACCGCCAATGAACCACGCGGTTCCGTCGTAACCCTTAGCTTTCGCGACTGTGGCAGTGAAGGCACCTGCTGCCACGCCGATGAGTAACATTATAACAAGGAACTGTTCCATTATTGAGCCTCCTTATTCCTCTTGTGGAGATCAGCTCGACCATCTTCCATTGCTCCTCGGTGAGGGTTTACTTCTGAGTGCCCTGTGGCAGTGGTGGTCGGGGTGATGGATTCTTAAAGACTCTTTCAGGTACCACCCAGGCGTCTCTGTACCCCTTCTCAGCCAGTTGCTTTGCAAACCGGTCTGCCTCGTAGCGTTCTTGAAAATTCCCCGCCCTCAATTTGTACGTTGGTGCGTCGTACACAACGTAGAACCATTCCTCAGGAAACTGTCCCTCCGCACTTGCCTTCAACTTGTTCGCCTCATCAAAGCTCGATGTGGCGAAGATCTGAACCCGGCACCCCTGTGTCAGTTCGAGTGGCTGCGGCGTTGCACCAGTGGAGGTGTTTCCTGAGTCTTTGTTTTTTGGAGTCGACGTTTCCGGAAAGAATTTACTCACCGGCTGGTCGTAGTCCGAAGGCTGGAACGTTGCCTCATATTCCTTCAGTTTGCCACTTGAAGATTCCTCTTCCGATTCCTTGATCGTCCCGCAGCTCATCAACATCATTACCCCTAGAACCAATGAGAGCTTTCCCATCATTACCTCTTAAGCTGGACGACCCATGCGTCTCTGTAGTCGGCAGGATACTCGCGTCGCATGCGCAGCCTGAACGCATAGGCGGCTTCCTTTGTCTCGAAGAACCCGATCCGGATCTGGTAGAGGGCGTAGGATGTGTTGTAGTCGTTCAGCACCGGCATGTGGTAGCGTTCCCGCGCTGCCGTCTGAACGGCACTCGCATACTGCGGATCCTTGAATGCCCCTATCTGTACCATGAACTTGATCTGGTATTCACGAGCTTCCCGCGATGTCGTGGGGTCGAGCTGTGACTTCTCCATTGCGATGGTATCGGTCTTGGTCTCGAACTCAATTTTCGGAGGGAGTTGCTTCGCGATGGGCGGAGGAGGAGGTGAGGTCTGTGTCTCCTGTGTTTCGGTCGAGCTGCCGCAGCCGGCAAGCAATGTGCCTAGAAGTATCCCCAATCCAAGTAGCCATTGATGCTTCACCTAGTAGCCTTTCACTGCCTCAGTGGGTTCACCGCTTACAATCTTCACACTCGCACTTGCGCCGATGCGGTCTGCTCCGTGTGCCACCATCGCAAGAGCATCTTCACGGCTCCGGACACCACCGGAAGCTTTCACGCCCATAGCACTTCCAACAACTCTTCGCATGAGTGCAATGTCCCCCACGGTTGCACCCCCTTTGCCGAAGCCCGTGGAGGTCTTCACAAAGTCTGCTCCGGCGCGCTTTGCCAGTACGCATGCCTTGATCTTCTCTTCATCGGTCAGGAAGCCGGTCTCCAGGATAACCTTGGTCAGCATTCTGTATCTCCTCGCCGTGCTGACAACGGCGAAGATGTCGCTCTCAACATAGTCATACTCACCGGACTTCAGCATCCCGACATTCATCACCATATCTACTTCCTGAGCACCATCCCGGATTGCCTGTTCAGTCTCGAACGTTTTGGAGGCGGTTGACGTTGCTCCAAGTGGAAAGCCGATCACGGTACATACTTTTACTTCCGTGGCCTTGAGAAGTTTCGCGCACAAAGGCACGTAGCTCGGGTTGATGCACACGCTGGCGAAACCGTACTTCTTTGCTTCAGCACAGAGCTTCTCGATCTCGGAGACAGTAGCGTCCGGCTTGAGAAGAGTGTGGTCAATCATGCCCGCAAGATCAGACTCGACGCCACCGGCATCTTCCACGCCAATGCTCGCCGTTATGCGTGTTGCCCCGTTCCCAACAATATTCCGCACGCCTTCCTTGTTGTGCACAACGCAGAGGTTGTCGGAGCAGATGCCATCTTTGCAGCAGACGTGGCCCTGCCCGCCCTTCAGCTTCTCCTGAAGGATTTCGGTAATGATGCGGTCTATGGTCTCTCGGTTCATTCTCGGATGGAACCAGATGTTTTCAATATAACCCAAAGAATGGAAAATTCAAGGGCTGTCGGGGAACCTGCAGTTCAGTACCTTTTGGTCTCAAAAAAGAAATGGGTTTTGGCAGAACTGAGAATTAGCGACCTGACTCATTGGCGTGCACCCAATAAACCGCACGCCCGGGCGGACTACTCGTTCACCCCGGTGGCACAATGATTGACAGATGTTGAGGATGTTGAACTGCATCCCCATCATTCCTAGGAGACCGAGCCATGAAGAAGGAGAGAGGCCGATTCAGTTGTGTGTTTCTCGTTCTGGGATTTGTGTTGAGTGCATCGTTGGCACTTGCCTATCCGGGAGGAGTTGCCGGGAGAACTCTCAAGACCTCGAACGCCGGGTGCGGCAGTTGTCATAGCTCGAATGCAAACACGAACGTCGTTGTGGCTATTACAGGTCCCGATACTCTGCAATACGGCCAAGTTGCTACCTACACCGTAACGGTAAATGATGTTGCTGGCAACAAGGGTGGTGTTGACATTGCTTCCTCCGCCGGTTCCGTTGCCCCCATCTCATCAACGCTCAAGCTGCTCAGCGGAGAAGTCGTTCACAGAGCAGGCACAACGGTGCCCTCCACATACCAATTCTCCCTTACTGCACCCACCACGGGCGCCACGGTGATACTCTATGCAACGGCCAAAGGTGCAGGCATGAACTCCTGGAACTGGGCGCCGAACAAAACCGTGATCTTGAGGCCGGCAGCACCTGCGGCTCCGGTGCTACTCACTCCAACGAATGGAGCGACAAACCAGCCGACCTCATTGACGCTACGATGGCGTTCTTCGTCCGGTGCGACATCCTACAGAGTTCAGGCTTCGACCGATTCTCTGTTCGCGACCACGGTCGTGGATGACTCAACAGTTGCCGACACGACCAAGCCAGTCAGTGGTCTCCTCAACAGCGTCCGATACTTCTGGCGTGTAGCAGCGAAGAACGGAGCTGGGACGAGCTCGTATTCTTCGGTGTGGAGCTTCACAACTGTCGTCCCACTTCCTTCACAAGTCACGCTTGTCTCTCCGTCGAACGGGGCACTGGTGAGTGCCGATAGCGCGCGACTGATCTGGAGGCGTGCGAATCCTTCCGTAACCAGTTACTGGTGTGAACGAGCAGAGGATTCGCTGTTCACGGTGTCTGTGCTCGTGGACTCCGCGATTACGGATTCAGGTATGGTCACCCGCTCATTGCGCAGCGGACGGGCGTATTGGTGGAGGGTGAAGGCGAAGAATGCTGCTGGGTGGGGACCACTGTCAATGGCGAGATCGTTTTCGGTTGTGTTGACCGGAGTAGCAGAAGGGGAGAATGTGTCGGCGGAACTCAACCTGTATCAGAATTATCCGAATCCTTTCAATCCATCGACGGTCATCCGGTACTCATTGCCATCAAGAGAGTTTGTCTCGCTCCGCGTGTATGACGTGGCAGGAAGGGAAGTGGCCGCGCTTGTGAATGCGGCACAGGATGTGGGCCAGCATGCTGTTTCATTCGCAAACGCTCAATGCGCCAGCGGTATCTATGTGTACCGTCTGATTGTAGGGACTCGCATGATGTCGAGGAAGATGCTGCTGCTGCACTGAAGAACTCCCCCCAGTTTTCATTTCAACAGAACCATCCTCTTCGTG
>CAYHRX010000163.1:0-7428 GCA_964359075.1 uncultured Chitinophagales bacterium | reverse complement strand
CTACCGATCATTATCGGAGCAGCGGAGGCGCAGTCTATCGCGCTCGAGATGGAAGGCATCAAACCTCCGCGTCCGCTAACGCACGACCTCATCAAGAGCATCATCACAGCCTTTGGCTCTGAGCTTTCTGAGATCATTATTGACGAGCTGCGTGATGGCACATTCTACGCGAAACTGAAGATCGACAGCCAGCTCATCGACTCGCGTCCCAGCGATGCCATCGCTCTTGCAGTACGGTACGGCGTGCAGATCTATGTTGCGGCGGCCGTGATGGATGAGGCATCGTTTCTTCCTGAAGAGGAGGAAGAAGAGGATCAACCACCGACAGCAAAGAAGGAGAAGGCCAAGCAATCCTCTCCGGCGCCCAAGATGTCAAAGCTCGAGCAGCTTCACCAGCAACTGAAAGATGCCATTGACAAGGAGAACTATGAGAAAGCCGCGACACTGCGGGATGAGATCAGGAAGCTGGAGCTGAGAGACTAAGGTGAGATAGCATAGCTTACTAGCAGGGTGTTGAAAAACAGAATTCTTGGCCACGGAGACACAGAGGCACAGAGTGAATGTGATGAAAAGAGTTCAAGAATCAAACCTACTTTTCCTCAGTGTCTCCATGACTCTGTGGCAAACCCCCTTTTTCAACAGCCTGCTAGACGCACAAGGCCTCCCACGTGGAGGCCTTAGTGTTGTGGGTACAAATCGACAAAGACGTTGCTACATAATCGGTATGTTTCTAAACCGTATGGAGGTCTCGTCAACGCTCACAATCACGCCAGCGACAAGCTCATCTTCAAATTGCTCCACAACTTCACGAATCCGATTGGTGACTACTTCCCGGTCGAGCGTTGTCGATGCGCAGGTGTATCACGCTTGGCTTCGAATGACCACCCAGCGCCAGGAGGGCTGAGAAGTCCACATCATGCGTGATGATGACAGCATTGTTCTCTCTTGCATAGAGAAGAATCTCTGAGTCCCTCACGCCGTACGCCAACATATCTGATGCCCTCGTAGCGTCCCAGCCTTCGCGCTTGGGGCTGTCAACCGTTACAGGTGAGATGTTCATATCAGCAACTTTAGGTCAGGTGCCGGTGCCATACCTCGCGGACGTCTGCCGTGTCTTCTCAGAAGCGAGCCACGCAGCTCCGGGTATGCTTGCGTGATTTCCTTGCTTGTCATTAATGCGCATTCCCCGAATCGTGGGTTGGCCAGAACAGATCTCCGGGTCAACGGTAATCCGATTGAGGGCACTTCAGTAGCTCCGTCATCTCCTTGACCGCCCTCTCCAACCCAACAAACAGCGCCCTCGAAATCAGCGCATGTCCAATGCTCACCTCTTCAATCTGAGATATCTGTCTGATCGGCTTGATGTTGACATAGTTCAATCCGTGGCCAGCGTTGACACCAAGGCCAAGTTCGGCCGCCAGGCGAGCAGAATCGGCAACGATCTGCAACAGGCGGCGTTGTTCGCGCTCATTGCGTGCGTTGGCATATTCGCCTGTGTGAATCTCGATCTTGTTCGCCCCCACATCTCTCGCTGCTTCAATTTGTTCAGGCACGGGATCAACAAACAGGCTGACCTCGATCTCGTGCTTCTGCAACTCTTTGATGACATCACGGAGGTAGTGTTTGTGTCCTCGAACGTCAAGACCACCTTCTGTGGTGAGTTCCTGCCGCTTCTCCGGCACAAGTGTGGCAAGTTCTGGCAGGGTTTCGATGGCAATCTTCACGATCTCCTCTGTCGCAGCCATCTCAAGGTCGAGCTTGGTTTTCACAGTCTCCCTTAGCAGACGCAAATCCCTGTCGTTGATGTGTCTCCGGTCTTCACGCAAGTGGCAGACGATGCCCTCGGCACCGGCCAGCTCGCAAATGTGTGCCGCTGTCACAGGGTCAGGCTCAACCCCGCCGCGCGCCTCTCGCAATGTAGCCACGTGATCAATATTAACTGTCAATCGCATACGAATAGCCTCTACTGGAGTCTCGAACGAATGATGAATTGCATTCTCTCTGGCTTCCGGGCGACAAGCTGCACTCCTTTGGGAGCGACAATTGTTGCGTCAGTATAGCCCGTCGAGTCTGCAACGATGACATTGTAGTCGACGGAAGTGTGGAAACTGTCGTTGCTGAGAGTTGCAAGCTGGTCCACTCCGCCTCGTACAACAACGTCAATCTTGGGAGGGATGAGAATGACTTCTTTGTTTTGTGGGACGGACCGAGCCTCAACCGGCAGTCCGGCAATGGTCTTCTCGGCGTACTGTTGGACATCGATGTGCACATGCACGGTTGGCGGTGATAACGTGAGGTAGTGTGAGGCCGAATCGGCAAGAGGGACATCGGCATCAACAGACGATTTGAGATCGCCAAAGCTCGCATGCGCCGTCGGCCACGCACTAATCGATGTCAGCAACGAAACGGCACCGCCAATGGTGACGCTATCGGGTGTGATCAGTGTTGGATTCACCTGGCCGTATCCCGCTCGGAACCCCACATCGGCGTTCATCATCACGGGAACTCGCTTGTGAGCGGCACGATCATAGGAGATGAACAGCGATTCCGGTTTCATGTCGACCGGCTGGATGCCGAGAGGCATGGTGATCCGATCAACGATGTCATACAGAGCGAGGCCCCGCTTGTTCGCCGGCAATGAACCGATATCAATGATACACCGCGGCTCGGCGCCCAGCATCAGTGCAGCGTTGCGCCAGCCGGTCCCCCGGAGTTTCAGCTGAACCGATCTGGGCAGCGGCGTCGCAATCGCCTGGTCGGGAGGAAGGTTCTCGATCACCAGCGGCACCGAGACCACTGTCTGATAATCGTAGCTCATGTTCACCGACACCCAGAGCAGGATGGCGAACAACATGGTGGCGATGACAATATGGAATCGTTTCTTCTCCATCACCTTTCAAACAAAAAAACTCCATCAGTTCCCACCGATGGAGTTGTACGGATATGCCCCTCCTCTAAACCCCCGGCCGCTTCTTCATGAGCTCGTAGATCAGTTGCTCCTTGTTGGCTTTTGAAATCTGTCGGCCGGCGATGCCGAGGCCGCCTTCATTACGTGCAACCGTCCTGAGCTGCGGCACCGTCATCGCTTCGAGTTGTTTCCTGTACTCGTCGATGTCTCCACCCGCGACGAACCCCGACGTTGTCGGGGTCTGTTGATCGGACAGGGTTTTTGAAGGCTTCTCCTTCTTAGGTTTTGGCTCTGCCTTTTGAGGCTCTGCCTCTGTTGCAATCGGCTTCGGAATCTTCTTAAGGATACTTTCGACATCTGCTGCGGGTCGTGGAATCACGTGAGTCGATACTACCTGACCGACGCGTGCAGCGGCGGCGCTTGCTGCATCGACTGCAGCCCTTACTGCTGCCACATCGCCGATGATCTCCACGGTGACCAAACCGTTGCGGATATACTCAGTGCCAAGGATGTGCACGTTGGCGGTTTTCACCATGACATCTGCAGCCTCGATCGATCCGACGAGACCGCGCGTCTCGACCATTCCCAACGCGTATTCTAGCATCTCCATGAGGTAGAACCTTAAGAGGCTGAGTCCCGACAGACCCCGTGTCCTGTCGGGACTCAGAGTGAAGACAAGAGCGCGATTACTTTGCTGCGGGACGCTTCGGGAGAATCATCTCCACGTCGGCATGCGGACGCGGGATGACATGCACGGAGACGAGCTCGCCAACGCGCTGTGCGGCTGCTGCGCCTGCGTCCGTTGCGGCTTTCACTGCGCCAACATCTCCGCGGACCATCACGGTGACATAGCCGCCGCCGATCACTTCCTTGCCGATGAGCGTTACGCGTGCGGCTTTCACCATGGCATCAGCGGCTTCGATGGAGCCGACAAGTCCTTTGGTTTCAATCATCCCCAGAGCATCTAATGACAGGTCCGCCATGTAGGAGTTTCTCCTTGATTAGATGAGAGTAGCGAATTGGTTCAATTTCAAGCACTTTGAATATAGGCAAGCGGGAGCACATTGTCAACCTTGTGCCGGTGCTGCCTGCTCCGCCTTCTTGCCTCCGAACCGTGCTCGAAGTGCCGGAAGCTTCCAGAGTCCAATCAGAATGCACAGTGCCGCCACAGCCCATGCCGCGTGGGAGAGGTTCCACCCGGCATTATACATTGGCGGATCGAATGTGAACGTTACCTCATGAGGTCCTGCCGGAACAACCACCGAACGAAGAACATAGTTGGTCTTGAAGATCTCCGCTTCGTTGCCATCAATGTACGCCCTCCATCCGGCCGGATAATAGATCTCACTCAGCACGAGCAGCGCGGATGAGTCTGTGTACGCTTTGATGGTAATGCTGCGCGACTTGTACCCGGTAACCTCTGCCGAAAAGCTATCGGGCTCGGTGATTTGTTGAGGAAGAGGTTTCTCGATCACGGCCATTGTGCCTGCGTTAAACTGCGTTGAGTTGAGCGCGGCAAACACCTCGGTTTGGTTCTGGGCAAGGACTGTTTTCCCGACGAAAAATGCTCGGGGCAGTGCATACGGGTTCGCAAGAACAAAGCGTCGTCTTGCCTGGTCGGCGTTCACGGTTTGAAATCTCCCATCAGGGAACTCAAATTCTGTCACAAGGTACTTCACGTTCAGCATGTTCACCATGTTCATGTTCAGTGGGAAGGCCGGGTCGGGGCCCTTGTACATACACGAGTCCAGCATCGTCTGGTAGATCTTCAGCTTTGCCGGACTGTAACCGCCTACCGAATGGAGTCCGTGATAGGCAAACGTGTTATCCATGAAGAGATCCTGTCCCACTGGGAACACCCTGAACAATCCCTGTTGCTGTTTCAAGTACGCTACTGTCGCATCGGGTTGAAAGTTCTCTTCCAGTCTCTGTGCAGGCTTGGGGTTGACAAACCTCGTGTCGATGATGAATAGATCCACCAGCAGTATGGCGATGAGGACAGTCCCGAATCCACCTGCCCTGATCTTCTTGTTGAGCAATGCGATGATTGCCGCTGCCGATGCGCCTATCAGGAACACGAACTTAACGTAGTCCTGCCACAGTAGGTCAAAGCGAAGAGGCTTGAACGCAGCCACGAGCTGCTGGGTATGTTCTCCGTAGTTTTCACCATCCTTTGTGAACCATGAACTGGAAAGCGTTTCGTAGATTGAAGACTTGAGAAGGAAGCCAATAACCATCAGTGCCCCCAGTCCGGCGGCGATGTAGAGCAGGCCTTTCTTCAGCTTGTCCGTGTTCATTTCTTTGGGAGAGTCGTGCGCATCGAGAAGATACGACACCCCGTACGCAGCAAGCACCCCAGTAGTAAACGGGATAAGATGGAGAATCATCGACGGCGCTCTGAACTTGTTAAAGAAAGGCAAATAGCTGAACAGGAGGTTGTAGAAAACAGAGAAGTGCTTGCCGAACGACATCAGGAAGACGAGCACAGTAAGTATCGCGAAGAAAATAGTGGTTCTGTTGCGCCGATGGAGCAGGGCAATGACGGTAAGGAGGATTGGGATGACGCCGACATACACGGACGATGTGTGGAACGGCATCGTCCCCCAGTATAATGGGAGAGGGATATTGGGCTGCCCCTGCCACGTCATTGGGTACTGACTGGAGAATCCAAAGAACGATGGGATGAGAAAGACGATCGTCTCCCACGGGTTCCACGACCAATTGGTTGCGTAGTCATAGGTGAGTCCGCCAGTTGATCCGGCCGTGCCTCCGCCGCGAATGGAGAATGTGGAGTATTCGTATACCGCAAGATAGATGTATGATGAAATACACATTCCCACCAGCAGCGCACCGAGAAACAGCGCCGTCTTCTTCGCGACGAGGAGTTTGTTCTGCTTGATATCCATGATGATTTGATACAGCAGGTACATCCCGATTACCATGAACACGTAGTACACAATCTGCATGTGGTTGGTGAGCATCAGCGTGCCGATGGCTGCGGAGAGAAGTCCGAAGCTAAGCAAGTCACGACGCTCGAGCAAGAGGTGCGTCAGCAGGAATACAATTGGCAAATACGAGAGCGCCATCAGTTTTGAGCCGTGGCCTTCTCCGGCCAACCCGATGGCATACGGACTCAGCATGAACGTAATCGCTGCAAGCAGAGATGCAGAGCGTGAGAACTTCCACACACGCATCAAGAAGAACATAAAGATGCCGCCGAGCAGGTAGTGCACAACAATCCATCCCCATTTCGCGTTGAGGTAGAGAAGATTGAGAATCTTGACCACAAACGTACCGAGGTAGTTGACATTATGTGGAAGGTAGGCCACGTTCCCGAACGTCGGCATGCCGCTGAAGAAGTTCGGCATCCACAACACATCAACACCTTCGGCCTCGTTGATCTGGTCGCCGGCGTGAGCGTAGCTCAGTGCTGCTGCTGTATCACCGGCTTCGGCGAATGCTGCATTGTCGAATACTATACCTCTGAATAGAACAAGCGTGATGAGGTACAGAAACCCGATGCACAACAGATCCTGTTTTGTGGGAGAGAGCGAAGAAAAGAACGATCCGCTTTGCTGTTCTTGTTTCGCGGGGGCTTTCTTTGCTTTGGACATATCAGTCTGTTTCTAATTGGTGAAAGAGAGAGATGAGCCTGTCGGCGAAATGCTGGTGGTCGAAGTTGTGGAACTGCTCGCGGGCCTGCTGACTCATGGTGCGTATCCGCTCGGGGTCAGCCATCGTTTCGATGGTGCGCCCGACGAGATCCTCCAGCGTGCTCCAAAGATAGCCCGATTTGCCGTGAGATACAATTTCTTTTTGTCCACCCGCGTTCACCACAATGGGGATGCATCCCGCCGACATTGCCTCCACCGTAGACATCCCGAAGTGCTCTGCCCGCTCGGGGTGAACTTCTTCGTCAACGCCGTAGCCTGCGGCGTGCCAGAAGATCGTTGCCTGATTGTAGCAGCGTCGCAACTCTTCATACGAGCTGTTGACGTGGAAGTAAATTGGGTGCCCCTTGGCAGCATCCCGTAATTCTTCCAAATACTTCAGTGATGCTTCATCCAAGCCACAACTGCCCACAACGTGGTACATCCACGATGTGTGAGGCAATTGCTGCCTGAGTTTTTTGAACGCCTCAATGAGAAAATCGTATCGCTTGTCGTTGTACAATCCCCTGAAGAACCGTCCGACACTGAGGATGATGTTCTCTTTTGATGCATCCTGGGCGAAGTCGTCGATCGCCGGATGGAGCACTTGAGCGTTGATGCCATGGCTGCGGTGAAGGGCGTGCTTGACAAATTCAGAATACACCAGCACAAGGTCAGCGTCTCGTGCTGTGCTGAGCAGCGACCTTCGGAAGATGTCCTTGCCTGCCTCTTTGATCTGGCCGCTCAACACTCTGCCCGTAACGCTCTGCAGCGAAATCTCTGTGTACGGTATCTGCAGGACATAGACATTCTTCTTTGCGCGGTTGCCGAATGATCTGAAGTTTGAGACCACCACACAGATGTCAGCTG
>CAYHRX010000162.1:0-7436 GCA_964359075.1 uncultured Chitinophagales bacterium | reverse complement strand
AGTTGGGCAATGAACCGGCGGCGCATTTCCCAGCCGAATTTCTCGGCAGTGACAACGATTGTAGTGAAGAACGGTACACCTAGTGCAGCCACAAGAGCGACACGCTGCAGGAATTCGAGCCGTGGATGTTCATGAGTCGGGTATTCAATCATAACAATGACTGCCAGTGTGCCGATGATGGCATCGACAATCGTCAGCGGGAAACGCTGGAATGTTCGTGTGGATTGGTGTGCAAGATGACTAAGCGATGGCAGTTTCATGGTGAGGTTCCTTCTGGTCGTATCTGATTCCCGTCATTGCACCGCGCTTTCCACCATTCTTATCGATCCCTTCCCGCTGTCAATCTCGACTTCAACGCCAACCGGCACCGTGAACTTGTTCTCAATGTGCCCGATCATCGCTCCGTACCACGCGGGGATTCCCAGCGGCTTAATATGATCAGACAGAACTTCCTCGAGCGTCAGTGATCCGTAGCCATCACCCGGTTCGCACTTCGTACACTTCCCGAAGATGAAGCCCGAGAGTTTGTCCAGAATGCCTGCAAGCTTCAGCGTGGTCAGCATTCGATCGACGCGGTAGATGTTCTCGCCGTCTTCTTCGAGGAACAGGATGTGTCCTCTCCAATCCGGAAGGAACTCAGAGCCAGCCATCGCCGACAACACGGACAGGTTGCCGCCTGCAAGTCTCCCTCGTGTTTGCCCAGACGTGATGACCTCGACTCGGTCTTTGGTTTGGGTGAGATTGTCACCAACGTCTGTCGGATTCTGTAACGTGACGGCTTCACCTTCAAACAGGATCCGCTTGAAGTAATCCACCGAGAACTTGTTCCACGTCGATATCCCGACGGGCCCATGAAACGTCACGAGTCCGGACTTCGCGTAGATCGCCACGAGCAACGATGTAATGTCGCTGTAGCCGAGGATGATCTTCGGATGCTTGCGGACGAGATCGTAGTCGATCATCTGAAGGATGCGGTTGCATCCCCATCCTCCACGCACACACAGAATCGCCTGCACTGAATCATCGGCGAACATCGTGTTTACATCGTCAGCTCGATCTTTGTCCTGGCCGGCAAGGTAGCCATAGCGATCGAGGAGATGAGCGCCTTCTTTCGCTTTCAATCCCAATGCCGCGAGTGATTCGGTGGCGATTCTAATATCCTCTGTCAGAAATGTAGCGCCTGCGGGATTGATGAGTCCGACGGTATCACCAGGCTTCAAGCGAGGCGGCTTGAGGAGTGATGACTGAGGCCCACCAGCGATGACCTGATGAGGGAGCAAAGCAGTCGCTGCCGCCAGCAGCATCTGCTTCAAAGCACGTCGACGATTGAATTCATTCATGGGATTGTTGTGGAGGTTCTTCTGAATGCTCGCCTTTCGGCTTTTCTTGTCCGCTCCCATGGTGAATCAGGAGAAGGAACACACCTGCAAACACCAGCACATCCGCGAGATTGAACACCGCAGTCCGGACAACACCAAATCCAATGCTCACGAAGTCGATCACCACTCCCTCCCTAAACATGCGGTCGATCAGGTTGCCAAGTCCGCCGGAAACGATCAGCGACCAGGCCACGGTCTGCAGGCGATCCAAGGAGCGGTTGAGGAACGCGTACACGAGCATGCCGATGAGGAGCAGGCCAACAACAACGGTGAATATCCAGAACCGTACCTCAGGGGAAAGTGCCGCCCCAATGCTGAGCATGATGCCCCGGTTCTCAGCGTACTGGAGCCGAACAAAGTCATCGAGAAGAGAAATCGGCAACTGGAATTGCAGCAGACTCCGGGCGATCTGCTTCAGAAGCTGGTCACAGCCAATGGCGACCACAAGCACGGATGTGATGATTGTGATCCTCTGTGATGTTTTCATCGACCGCTATGGATTGTGTGCAGAACGGACGCTTTCAAAAAAGCTGGCGAGCTTCCTTCTATCCAGCGAGCCGTTTGTTCGAACGCCGCTGCAGAGATCGATGCCGAACGGACCGACCTCTCTGATCGCCTGCACAACGTTCCCTGCATGCAGTCCGCCGGCAAGATAGATCGGGATGTCAACTATCTCACGAATCTTTCTGCTGATTGTCCAGTCGTGCGTGCGTCCCGTTCCCCCAAGCTCTTTTACGGCACGTGTCGGGTTGCCGGAATCGAGAAGAAGCGTATCGACATGGCGGGAGACGTTTACTGCTTCGTCAATGGACTCTTCTCCCCTCACGTGAATCACCTGCACGATCGCGATTCCCGGCAGCGCCTCTCGCAGTCGCGCGTATGTTTCGAGAGAAACGCTATCTACAAGCTGAAGCGTATTTGTGCGGCAACGTCGCTGCTGCTCGATGATCGAATCAGCGTCCTGCTTGCTGGTGAGGAGGAACGAAGCAACGCCGGGTGGAACCAACCGGGCAATCTCAGCAATTGTTTCTTCCGGAATCACACCGGGTCCGCTAGGCATTGCGGAGACCAATCCAAGAGCAGACGCGCCGTACTCAATCGCCATGCGGGCTTCTACGATGCTCCTATTGCAGCAGATTTTGACGCGGGGGTTGCTCGTTGGTCGCATGTCTTCTCCGTTCCCCCGAACCCCACTACATCCCAAATTCAACCATGGCGTGAGTCAACAACTCGATGTTCCGGATGAGCGTGCTGATTTTGATGTGCTCGTTGTGCTGGTGGCCGAGGTACTCTTCGTCCGGCATGGCCGGCCCGAAGACCACCGCATTCGGCAGTCTCTTCGCATACGTGCCACCACCAATGGACTGCGGCTGACGGTTCTCACCAGTGACAGAGTTGTAAATGCCAAGCAACTTCTGGACAAAGGGCGAAGCCGGGTCGGTGTACACCGCACTGCTGATATAGTGCGTGGCTTTCAGCTTCACACCGTACCTTTTATTGAACTCACCATACCTCTTCTGCAGCGCTTGTTCAATCCTCTTCCTTTCCATCCCTTTGGGAACACGGAAGTTGAACATGAACATCACCGTCGTGTCGGTCGGCTGGAACATGTCCGCCGCCACTGTGACATCACCCATGAACGCATCGTGGTGTCCGATGCCGAGGCTCTTCCCATCCAACTCAAACCCGATGTTCGTTGCCGCAAACTTTGCCATCAATGCATAGTCATTCCTCAACGGCTGGATATCCCGGTCAAGAAAGACGAGCAGGTCCATCAACGCGTTGTGGCCACCGCGGGGAATGCTTGAGTGAACCGACTTGCCGAACGCATTGATTACCACAGTGTCACCGGCAATCTCGACCGTGAGCTTTGAGCCGTGTCGCTTCTCCATAAACGTCCTGGCTTTGGTCTCGAGGAGAGTCGTAAACACGCGTACCGCATCCCGCGACCTCGCTCCTGCAACCATCAGCTTGGCCACAGCTTTGTCAGGCACGATGGACTCTGAGAATCCGGACGACAGATGTACGACATACGGGCCGAATCCTGCGGGTGGCGTATTGCTCTTGGGAAGTTCAAGCCACGCACCGCACCAGCCCTTCTCAGCACAGATGACAGGGAAGTTCGAGTCGACGACGATGGTTTGGTCTGGAGGCTTGTGGGTTTTGAGATATGTGTTGAGGTCGTCGTTAGCGGATTCCTCATCTGTCCCGACAAGAAGAACGATCTTCTTCCTGATGGGAAGTCCGCTATCCAGCAGCGCACGCATCCCATACATCACCGCGACAATCGGTCCCTTATCATCAATGGCGCCACGACCCCAGATTGTGCCATCGATGATGGCCCCACTCCACGGGTCTCTAATCCAGCCGGTCGAATCGACAGGCTGCACATCTGAGTGCGACATGATGCCGAATGATTCGCTCCCTCCTCCAATCCAGATCTCCTGCACGAACCCGCCGACATCATTGAAGTTGAGGCCAAGGCGTTGCGCAAGGTTGCGGAGGAACTCCTTCTGCCTGATGAATTCCCGATTTCTCCTGTTCGGGACATCGGTGGCGAAGGTCTTGAACCTAATCAGCTCGCCAGTGTACTTGATGGTCGAGTCCTTGTACATCTCCCGAGCATACGCATGAGTCACCCAGGCAATTTCGGCACGCGGAAATTCGCTGTTGAGAGGTGCTTCATAACCTCTTTTGATCTTGCCGGCCAGTTCCACATCGCCACGTTTCGCAAGCTCATACGTCACCACGTCAAGGAAGCGGTCGTATGCTTTCATACCGATGCCCTTGCTGACTGCAACGGCATCTTTGATCATCTCAGAACCGCGTTCCTCGAGAAACGCCCTGAGCTTGTCATTCGCAAGTCCATCGGAACACAGGAGCCAGAAGGAGAAAGCAAACGTGCACTTGATTATCGCGCTTCCACTGTGTCGGGTTACGCTTACCATGTCCTTGAGTAGGTGAATGAATTCAGAGAAACCGTTGAGGTTCGTCGCTGTGACCGATCTCAGTTCTTCACCGCCAGAGTCAGGCCATCTGCGAGTGGAATCACACTGAGGGTTATACGGGAATCCTTCTTCAAGTATTCATTGAATGCCCGGATGGCGATCGTGTCCTTGTCCTGCATATCGGATTCAATCACCTTCCCCGACCAGAGGACATTATCGACAAGCACCAGTCCGCCCGGCCGCAAGAGCTTCAGCGAATACTCATAATACCCAACATAATTCTCTTTGTCGGCATCAATGAACACGAGATCAAACTTTCTCTCCTGATTCTCAGCCAGGAGTCTGTCGAGCGTATCGAGGGCTGAACCAAGACGCAGTTCCACTCTATTCTCGACACCGGCTTCCTTCCAGTAGCGACGGGCAATGTTCGTCCATTCCGTGCTTATGTCGCAGGTGATGATCTTCCCGTGAGGAGGCAGCGCCATTGCCATGCAGAGCGAGCTATAACCGGTGAACGTGCCAAGCTCAATCACACGTCGTGCGCCCATCAATTTCACCAGCAGACCCATGAACTGTCCTTGCTCAGGTGCTATTTGCATGTTTGCCTCCGGGTCGGCTGCTGTTTCCTCGCGCAACCGCGTGAGAATTGGAGGCTCTGGTGGTGAAACGGAAAGGAGGTACTGGTACAGTTCGGTTGTCAGGGTAATACTCTTGAGTGACACGTTGCACCGCCTTTAGCAGGGTGTTGAAAAACAGAATTCTTGGCCACGGAGGCACAGAGTGAATGTGATGAAAAGAGTTCAAGAACCAAACCCACTTTTCCTCAGTGTCTCCGTGACTCTGTGGCAAATCCCCTTTTTCAACATCCTGTTAGGTCAAAAAGAATCGGGGAGCAACTACGGGAAGACAACTGCGGGATGCCACCCCTCGCACCATGTTTTCTTCAGCACACATCTAAAGTTGGGTAATGAAAACGGAAAAAGCAAGCACATACACTCTCGAATCTCGCGTGACGGAGCTATCTGAAGTCAAAGGCCCTCTGGATGCACCTTGGAAAATGTGCTGTGTTCAAGATCCCAAATCCAGATGTCCGGTCCATCCCATGCAGCATTCTTGGAAGTCGAATAGATTGGATTTCGGTGTTCCTCAATTGTTGTCATTGTGGATGGATCAATGCGGACAAACCGATTGTCGAGCAACCACCAGTAGGTCGCCCACAAGTTCACTCCGTCCGAGAACAGCCCATCAAAGATTCCGCTTGTTCTACTCACGGCGGGGTAAGTTTGCAGGGTTCTGCCATTGACGGCATCATGCTTGGTTATTTGCTGATCCAAGACTCTCCCTTGGATCCAAAGAGCATACAGAGCATCCCCGTCGACACACAAGTCGAACAAGGTCGCACCTTGCGGCGCCTGAATAGTGAAGGACGTTCGTAGGCGAAATGGAGACACATCAAATACCTTCACGATATTTGCCGCACCCGGTATTCTCGTAGGTTCAACGATGAACACAGTCTGTCCGTACAAGGCAAGGGTCCTATAGTAACTCAGAGACCGATCGTCAGGCCACACGCTATCAGATAGTGAGACGAACGACTCAGTAGAAACGTCAACCTTGAACAATGAGTTGTTCGAGAGTGCATAGAGGAATCCGTTTGCAAACCCAAAAGCTTGGACAAAAAAATTTGGGAAAAGACGCACGGACCTGATTATGCGACCCCGGATGATAGGGATTCTGACAACGGTGTCAGCAGAAATACGGCGAGTAGAATCTCGGTGTGTGGCCACCAAGCGGAATATGTAGAGAGAATCCTCTGGCAGATTTGCCTGCCCAAGGAAGAACAATCTCAGATCGGGGATCGGACGCTCATTCATCAGGAAACGACGAAAGACAGAATACGAAGCCAAGTTCAGCGACCGGTATTCAATACTATAGTCTACGATGTTCCTGTATAGGGTTTTCCTTGGGGGCGGGTCCAGCACAAACTGTATGCGGTGATAGTTGTTGCCGGTGATCTTGAATGTTGGCGTCCACTGGGTATCGAACGTTGTGTCTACCTCGACTACATGTTCTTTCGTACATCCAAATACTGTTGCCAAGCAAATGAGAATTGCCTTTGAGAAACACCGCATTCTACAATTCCACCTCAAATCCAACCCTTAGCCCAAAGCTTCTGAGGCTAAGGAAGGCGTACTGGAGATCACCCCATTTTCTGAAATCGTTCCAGGGGTAGGAGATCGGATAACCTTCCTGATCGGTGATACCAAAATAACCATCTGTATAGAGAAGACGTGCCTCGTAGTCTTTCTTCTCCTCATACCCACCCCGATATATGTAGGTTGCAGGTCCGTGCAGATTTGAGAAGGAAAGAAATCTGTACTCGCCAGAAACCACAAGTGACGCTCCAGGGGTAATCTCAATGCCAAAGTCAATGCCCAACTTTGCTTCTGGAACAGTCTGTCGCAACTCTGCATGATATGAGTCATGCCGGTCACGGTCCAGTTCATGATCGAACACCATTCTTCCATATGCGAAGCCTGTCATCCCACGGACCATCACCTTGATCGCAGGCGACAATCTGAGCGTGTATCGCGCCCCTGCACACCAGTCCCACACAGAAAACTGCAACTCCTCGGTGAATCGATTGTATTCACTCTGGCCAAACATAGTTGTTGTGTAAGCGACATTCGATCGTGAACCTGTACGGGTGTAGGAACTCGCAACAAATATGTCAAGATAGTCCAGCCAATGGTAGAGCCACACACCCTCAATTGTGGCATCACCATGTATTGTCTCAAACTTCCCCTGTGGCGAGCCGTAGTAGGGCACAAAGCGGAGACGGTCGTTGAATGTCTCAAGACTCTGATTGAAGTCATCCCACGGATTGAAATGGTACGACCCATGGACACCGATGGAGAACCGTGACGGAGCAACTCCACTGTCATTGGAACCCTGCGCAATTCCGATCGACATCGCACCAATCAACAGAAGAACAACAGGCCATCGTGAGCTGAGGCTGACAAGTCCGGTTGCACCGACGAGAAGAGCGGTTCGTTGTTCGATCATCGCAATGTCACGGATGAATTGTCAATTATTGATTGATCTACCA
>CAYHRX010000161.1:2794-7466 GCA_964359075.1 uncultured Chitinophagales bacterium | reverse complement strand
GCGGCTACGGCTCTGTGGGTGGTGCGGTTCTTGCAGGTCGCCACTGACCAGGTTCGGCATGTCACGTCATTCACATTCTCAAGTCCGTTTTTCTACAGAGGCAGGTTCCTGGGGACGGAATGGGTGGTGCCTATGGACGATTTCTCTCCCCGTGAGTACTTCACTTCTCTCTTCCTCATTCTTGCGGCGTTCGTTGCTTTTGCGATGTGGTATATTCGGTGGTCCAAAGTTCAGCCAAGTCCGGCATCAAGGCATAGAATGCCGTGGGGACTGATGGGCAGCGGATTGTTGTGGGCGGGACTGGATGAGAGTTTTGCTTTCCACGAATTCATCGGTGCCAACACGCCGGTACTGCGCGATTCCACTCTGACAACGTACCCTGATGATCTGGTGGTGCTTTCGTATCTGTGCATAGCGGCGGCAGTGTTTCTGTACTACCTTCCCGCCTTCCGAAGTCGGAGATTGCCGATCTTGGTTCTGGTTCTTGCCGCCTGCTGCCAGACTGCAGGCGCAGTCGGTGGCGGTTTCAATTTCCAAGGCTTCCAGGAAGAGGTGGCGGAAGTTGTCGGTGCGCTCCTTTACCTTGTCGCGTTGCTTCTCTACGCCAGGGAAGATTCACATATGTAGGGGGTGTTCTTCAAAATGCAATTATCATTACTACCTATTCTTGAGGCTGAGTTCTCCTCTGCTGCTCGTCTGATGCTTCCCTGCGCAGCAGCAGTCGTGTTGCTCTTCTCTGATTCCACTGCCCAGCAGAAGCGTATCTACATCGCCAACGATGATCATACAGATTACATCTGGACGGCGAATGAGGCCGCGTACAAAGATGCGTTCCTCAACATGCTGGATTACTACCTCACTCAAGCCGACCAGACTGATACGCTTCCGTCTGATTTCCAGGGGCGGTTCAATGCCGATGGCAACTTCTGGATGTGGACATACCAGAAGAACAGATCCCCGCAACAATTCCAGCGCCTGATTAGCAGGATTCGCGACGCCCACATCACGATACCAATGCAGACACTTGTGGAGTTGTTCGGTGCGATGCCCACCGAAGCCGTGTTGCGCGCCATGTACTATTCCGGGAGAATCGAGCGTCAGCACAACCTGCGCTTTGAGCTGGCCGTGAACATGGAGAACCAAACCCTCTCCTACGGTCTGCCATCCCTATGGGCCGGAGCAGGTGCGAAGTACAGTTGGAAAGGCGTGTGCGGCTGCGCTACTACAGTGACCGGATTGGATAACCGCAGCAGGGAGATCTATCGCGCACTCGGGCCAGATGGCCGGACAGTGCTTCTGAAGTGGCATAGCCTTGACAACAACCAGGGGAGTGGAGGATATGCTGAATCGCGCAACCCGTCGGCAGCAGTGACGTTTGCGACGACAAACGGCGCGTTTCTATCTCGCTACCCGTACGACCTCGTCGTTGGGATGTTTGGGAAAGGGTGGGATGATTTCGCGACCTACACCAACGAGTTCATTACAACAGCACGAGCGATGAGCAACCCGTCGCGTCGGGTGATCGTCTCGAACCAGGTTGATTTCTTCCATGACTTTGAGTCGAGTGCACCGCCTGATTCTGTTCCATCGTACGGCGCAGGGTTCGGCAATGAGTGGGAGCTTGCCGCAGCGAGCATTGGCGAAGTTACTGCTTCCATGCGCCGAAGTATTGAAGGCTTGAGAACTGCTGAGGCTCTCGCGACCTACGCCAGCATCATTGATCCAGGTTTCATGTCATCGCGGTCAGCTTCGGCGGAGTCTGCGTTTGTAAACATCGGGCTGTACTACGAGCACGATCTCAGCGATCCGTACCATTTGAGTGGGGCGGAACGGAGTGGATTCCAGCGCAGGCTGGCCACACAGATCAACAACTACGTCAGCACTCTCCGTGCCGAAGCTGCGGCACTCCTTGCATCCAACATCAAGAACCAGACCGCGGCACAGCGCTTCTATGTGTTCAATCCTCTGGGCTGGTCACGAACTGATGTTGCAGACATACAGAGCAGTGTCGGTGGTGCATTCCGGGTCGTTGATGTTGGTACAGGACAGGAAGTCCGCAGTCAGCGCATTACGGTGAACGGTCAGAACTATGTTCGTGTTCTTGCCGAGAATGTCCAGGCGGTGGGCTACCGGGTGTACGAGATTCAGTCCGGAGCTTCGCAGTTCACCGAGAGTGCGGCAGTGTTCTCCAATGGGAACACAACGTTTGAAAACGACAAGTATAGGGTAACAGTCAATGGCCGGGGCGCAATCAGCAGCCTGATAGACAAGCGGGATGGTGACCGAGAGTGGGTGCAGTCGATAGGCTCTCTGTTGATGAATGATCTTGGCTCGGGCTCAGGGACAACCGTTCCGGAGAATGTTGGGGCAGTCTCTGCCAGCATCTACGTGAATGCCGGAGGCTCGCCCGCGCATCGCACTCGGATAACTTTGTATAAGGTGGTTGATCGGATTGATGTTGAGAACGAGATAACGTCGAACTTCGCATCAACAACGAGCTACAGCTTCGGGTTCAACCTCTCTGGATACACGGTCCGTCATGAAGAAGTCGGCGCAATCGCTGTGGCGAAGTATGTGGAACAGGGTGGGAGCTACTCTCCCAATCTTGCGCGGTACGATTACCTTACTCTCAACCACTTCGTCGACATCTCTGATGCACAGCGGGGGATGACGCTTTCGAACTGGGATAGCCAGTTCTTCAAGCTTGGGAATAGCGTTGGGAACACGCTGGACGGAACAACGCCACAGGTGAAAGCTGTCGTTGGTGGACAACTGGGAGGGTTTGGGTTTGCCAATCAGGATGGTGATGCATACTTCAGGAACCGATACGCGTTGAAGCGCCACGGCGCGTACAGCAGCGTAGCGGCGATGCGAACGTCGCTTGAGCACCAGAATCCACTCGTCACTGGAAATATTCCCGTGAACGACGGGAGATTCCCCGGCACAGCCTACTCTCTGGTGGGTGTTTCAGATTCGAATGTGGTTCTGTGGTCCGTGAAACCATCAGAGGAAGGTATCGGGCAAGGAGTGATTGTGAGAGTTTGGAATCTTGACCAGTCCCAGCACAGTTTTTCCCTCTCACTATCAAATGCGTCATTATCTGGAGCGTCGCGGACAACTCACATCGAGACGAACACGACTTCCGTGTCGTATGCAGGCGCTGCCATCTCCGACACGCTTGCCGCGCAGTGGATGCAGACGTACCGGTTGCGGGCTGCATTCTCACCACCAACTGGAACGACCGGAGGCGAAGTGTCAGTTCCTCAGTTCATCAGGCTGCACCAGAACTATCCTAACCCATTCAATCCACGGACGGAGATTGTCTTTGAGGTAGGCCGCGGTGCCCAGGTGAGTTTGAAGGTGTTCAACATTCTAGGTCAGGAAGTCGCAACACTCGTTGAGCGAACAATGGACAAAGGTGTTCATCGGGTTGAATTCAATACTGCGGGGATGAGCAGCGGCGTGTATCTGTGCCGGTTGACGGCTGACGGTCATTCAGCAACGACGAAGATGGTGCTGACGAAGTGAACCGGGGAAACCGACATAGAACGATGACGTATGTGCGTGAAGGGTGTTTGCTTGCCTGCACAGGTATTCTCCTTCTTGTTCTCACTTCTAGTTCTCTTCCGCAGCAAAAGCGCATCTATATCGCCAACGACGACCACACTGACTACATGTGGTCTGGCGACGAAGCAGCGTATCAGTCGGCATTCCTCGGTATGCTTGACTACTATCTGAACCAGGCGGACTCGACGAGTGGCAATGCATCGGACTTTCAGGGGCGGTTCAACACGGATGGTAGTTTCTGGCTTTGGACGTATCAGAAGAACAGGACGCCGGCGCAGTTCCAGCGCCTGATTGATCGAATCAAAGATGGGCACATCACGGTTCCTCTACAAACGCTTGTCATGCTTTACGGCTCAATGCCGGCTGAGGCAGTCATCAGAAGCATGTACTACCCCGGACGCATTGAACGTGAACACAATATGCGCTTTGAACTTGTCTCCGCGATGGAAAACCAAACGCTCTCCTTCGGTCTGCCCTCGCTCTGGGCGGGAGCCGGGGGGAGGTTCAGTTGGAAAGGGGTGTGTGCGTGTGCCACGAACGTGGCCGGATTGGGAAACAGGGGACGTGAGATATATCGTGCGGTTGGGCCTGACGGACAATCCGTTGTCATGAAATGGCACAGCCTCTACCCGGGAAGCAACCAGGCAAGCGGTGGGTACGCTGAAGCAAGAGACCCGGCAGGCGCAGTGACATTTGCGTCCTCTGATCCGACGTTCCTTGCTCGCTATCCCTTTGATGAGGTAGTAGGGATGTTTGGCAAAGGGTGGGATGATCTGACTACCTACACGACCGAGTTCATGACAACGGCCCAGTCCATGAGCAATGGATCGCGCCGTGTAATTGTCTCCAATGAGCTGGACTTCTTCAATGATCTTGTTGCGAGTGCGCCGGACTCACTGCAGTCTTACTCGGCCGGGTTCGGGAACGACTGGGATCTGGCAGTGGCTTCTCTTGCTGAGGTAACCGCATCGGTCAAACGGTCGGTTGAGGGTCTTCGCACGGCTGAAGCGCTTGCGACTTATGTGAGTGTGATGAATCCATCGTTCATGGCCTCACGCTCCGCGTCTGCAGATTCGGCGTTCATGAACATCGGACTGTACTTCGA
>CAYHRX010000161.1:0-2784 GCA_964359075.1 uncultured Chitinophagales bacterium | reverse complement strand
TCGAGCATGACTTCACCGATCCAGACCATCTCAATGAAGCGGCACGGGCGGTGTTTCAGAGACGAGTGGCAACACAGCTTGGCACCTTCGTGAATGCTCTGCAGAATGATGCCGCAGCAGTGCTCGCGGCAAGCATCCAACACAGCTCCGGCACAAGGTTCTTCGTATTCAATCCACTGGGCCACACACGCACCGATGTTGCCGACATTGCGACAAGCCTCCCGGCTCCGCTCAGAGTTGTTGATGTCACCTCCGGGCTTGAAGTTCGCAGCCAGTTGATCATGAAAGGCGGACAGCAGTTTCTCCGCATCCTTGCGGAGAATGTTCCCTCTGTGGGCTATCGTGTGTATGAGATACAACAGTCAGCCTCTCAGTTTGCGGACAGCGCTGCAACGTTTTCCAATGGGAACGCGACACTCGAAAACGACAAATACCGCGTGACCGTGGACGGCAGGGGAGCAATTACAAGCCTCGTCGACAAACGAGATGCGAACCGCGAACTCGTCCAGAACATCGACGGACGTCTCATGAATGACATTGGCAGTGGCTCCGGCTCCCTGGAGCCCGAGAATGCCGGGGCGGTGTCGGCCAGCATCTACGTGAACTCAAGCGGTTTTCCTGCACACAAAACGCGTGTGACACTCTACCGCTCGATCGACCGTGTCGACATCGAGAATGAAGTGACACAGAACTTTGGATCGACCGAGCAGACGTACAGCTTCGGGTTCAACATCTCTGGATATACTGTCCGGCACGAGGAGGTCGGAGCAGTAGCTACGGCCAAGCTTCTCAATCAGGGCGGCAGCTACTCGAACGATCAGTCGAAGTACGACTTCCTTACCATGAATCACTTCGTTGATCTTTCCGATCTGCAGCGTGGCGTAACCCTCTCGAATTGGGACAGCCCGTTCTTCAAGCTCGGCAACAGTGCAGGCGCATCCATAGATGTGGCAACGCCGAAGGTCATGGCTGTTATCGGGATGCGACAGGACGGAAACGGATTCGCCGACCAGAATGGAGACTCCTACTTCAAAAACAGGTTTGGCCTGCAACGACATGGGACGTATGATCAGGCTGCCGCAATGCGCATGGCACTTGAACATCAGAATCCTCTTGTCGCTGCGTATCTCACGGGTGGTTCGGGTCCGTTCCCCGGCACCAGTTATTCGATGTACTCGATCTCCGATCCCGACGTCATGCTCTGGGCTCTCAAGCCTGCTGAAGAAGGAATCTCCAGCGGTACCATTGCCCGCCTGTGGAATCTCTCGGAGACCGCTCAGGGCTTCTCCCTGCTCTTCAACGGGACGATCTCCGATGCCCGTAAAACAACTCACATCGAAACAAATACTGGGACGGCGTCATTCACATCAACATCTCTCTTTGATGACCTCCCTTCACAGAGGATGCAAACCTACCGGCTCGCGGGCACTCCAAGCTTTCAGCAGAATCAAACAACAGTCCGTGTGGCGCTGAAGGTGTTCCTGGAGGGTCCGTATGACTCCGTGTCGCAGACGATGAGCAAAACGCTGAACACCTCCGGATATCTCGGCTCGCATTTCGTCGGCACGTCCGTCCCATCGAATGCGACTGATAGCATCAACATCGAGATTCGGAACGCGGCAAGTGCCACGAGTGCCACAACGAGGAAGTTCCTGCCTGCATGGTTGCTCGCTGACGGCACCATCCGGAGTTTTACGGACACAACGAAGGCCTATGTTGAGTTCGATACGCTTGGCGGCAACTACTTTGTGGTCGTGAGGCATCGGAACCACCTTCCTGTCATGACTGCGGCCGCACAGTCGCTCAGCGGATTCACTCCGCCTGTTTACGACTTCACTACATCTCAGAGTCAGGCGTACGGGGTGGCGCCGATGGTGCAAATGGGATCCAGGTTTGCCTTGGGCGCTGGGGACGTTACTCAGAACGGTGTGGTCAATGCTGCGGATAGGCAGACCGTGAAGAACAACTCCGGTGCGGGTGGGTATGCCATTGGAGATGTGAACCTGAATGCTGTTGTTAACGCAGCTGACAGGCTGATGGTGAAGAACAACACCGGTCTCGTTTCACACGTGCCGTAGCATTGAGCTTGCTATGATTGATATGATTGTTGTTGGAGGCGGACCCTCAGGTCTCTCCTGTGCTATCGAAGCGAAGAAGGCCGATCTTTCGGCTGTCATTCTTGAGAAGGGGAGCATCGTTGATGCCATCCGTCGTTTTCCGAGGAACCTCATCTGGTTCTCGACTCCCGAGTTGTTGGAAATAGGTGATGTCCCGTTTGTCACTTCCTCTGTTCGACCCACACGTGTGGAGGCCCTCAGATACTACCAAAAGGTTGTGCAACACTATGAACTTGACTGCCGGTACTTTGATGCGGTTGAGGATATAGCCCGAAACGGTGCAACACTGAGAGTCACCACGACCTCTCGCATGGTGTACGAAGGGCGCAATGTTGTAGTGGCTACGGGCTACTATGACAGTCCCAATCGGTTGGATGTGTTGGGAGAATCACTTCCGAACGTCATGCACTACTACGATGAGCCTTTCAAGTACTTTGGCTGTGATGTTTCCATCGTGGGAGGTCGGAATTCTGCAGTGGAAGCAGCACTTGACTTGTACCGCCACGGTGCTCGTGTTACACTCATTCATCGTGGTGAGACGCTAAGCCCAGGAGTAAAGTATTGGATTCTTCCCGACCTCGAGAACCGCATAAATGCAGGAGGGGTGCAGGCAATGTTCAGGACGACGGTTCGGGAGTTCACGGAGAATGCAGTTGTGGTGAATACT
>CAYHRX010000160.1:0-7538 GCA_964359075.1 uncultured Chitinophagales bacterium | reverse complement strand
AGTTCGGGGTTCGTGAAATACCGGACGAACGATGTCTCCGCAGCACTGTACGGCGTCACGAAGTTCCAGAAGTCCTTCTGGCCAATCGGGATCACCGCTTCGTTCGTCAGTGGCATGCCAAGGCGAGAGACCTGGACCCAGTTGCCTGAGTGTGTTTCGGTACCGTTGGGATTCAGAGTCCTCACTGCCTGCCTGCTCGCCGATGCCCATACGCCGATGACGAAGTTGTCATCAAGAATGTTGGATGGACTCGGCAGCGTACCCGTCCTTGAGAGCAGGTTAATGGGGATGTTCATGACGATTGCGTGGGTATTGAAGCCTGCCACCGCATCGCGTGCGTTATTCGGATTGTTGGGATCTGATCCGAATTGGCTGCGTGTCTGACCGAGGTCGAAGACGCCGCCCAGATCAACAAAGAACGGATCATCACGGGGCCCGGCAAACACCTGTTCGCCACTGGACGCAGTCATGATAGCCTGCTGAACGAGTGCTTGGTATGTAGTGTTCAGTCCGGCCGCACCGCTGATCGAGCGGGGACCAATGTTGTTCGGCGGAACGATGCCATTGCTGACGATCGTGGTGAATGACGCGCCGCCGTTTGTGCTCTTCTCGCAGATATATGTGGTCTTCAGGTTCTGCTGGCCGAGACGGATATTGAAGAATGTCGTCGGATCCTGATTGATCTGCGAGAACGTGAACCGGTACGTGATATCATCCGTAGCTGCACCAAGAGCAGTATTGGTTGATGTCCGGTTCTTGATGTGGATCTCGTATCGAATGTTCGGTCCGAAGCTGGCATAGTTTGGACCGCCCTCGGGAAGCTCAAGGGGGACGTAGGTTGCGACAATGACGACCTTGTTCGTATCGTACGGATTTCTGTACGCGTAGAGGTCGCAGTTGTCCGCAAGCGGATCGTTGCTAATCAGCGGCGCTTCCCTGTGGCTCGACGCATCCGTGAAGGAAGGCGTCAAGGCAAAGAAGGATACCACTGCCGCAGCAACAAATCCTATGCTGAGGAAGAGCTTGTTCATGGTGCTACTCCTTGTGTGAATGGATTGTGGTTAACTGTTCCGCCGGTCCCGGACACCAACGGGTGCTGCAAGAATGTTGCCGAGAGGTTTGTATCGCTGAGTGCTGCAGCAACACACGTAATACGAGGAGGTGTGATTGTTTGGATTGCTCTCGATGATGAGAGAAGACGACGAAGAGAATCTCTCCTCCAGTACATCCACATCTAAGCTCTCTACGTACTAGGAATTGGGGCAGACTGGCAACGATTGAAGGATGAGGGATTGCACCGCTCTTTTTTCGGGCTCTTTGCTTTTCGGGGCGGTTTTGTTATATTTGGGCGAAGGTAGACGCACCAGTCGCAACTTCAAGAGTCAAAGCTCCGTGACAAGTCCAACTCAGACAGTGCAGGCGCCCACCGAGGTCTCACTCTTGCAGCGCATTGTGCAGCGCGATCCCGCCGCCGTCAGCCAGCTGTACGATCTTCAATCAGGTTATCTCTACGCGATCATTCTCCGTATAGTCGGAGATGAATCCGACGCCGAGGATGTTCTCCAGGAAGTATTCCTCAGAGTGTGGGACCGCGCCAATTCCTACAATGCTGAGCTATCGCCGCCGTCTGTATGGCTTACTCGCATTGCGAGGAACCTCGCCATCGATCGTCTGCGTTCCAAGATTTCCAAAGCTCGTAGTCGGGAAGAGAACATTGAATCGCATGCCTACATCGAAGACGGGCAGCAGAATGCCCGTCCCGACAATGCAGCAATTCATTCCGAGGAGCAGCGTGAGATTGCTGAGGCCATGATGCAACTTCCGCTCGAACAACGCACCCTCATTGAATATGCTTACTTCAAAGGCTACACACAGTCAGAGCTGGCGGAACATTTCAAGCTGCCGCTTGGCACCGTCAAGACACGGATACGATCGGGGATGATATCGCTCCGGACGCGGCTTCAGCATTTGATATAGTAAAGAGACGTGACTATGAATTCAAAATATCTTGAAGAACTCGCTGCGCTCAACGCGCTGGGGGCGTTGGATGGGGATGACGTTACTGAGTTCAAGCGGTTGGCGCCTAATGTGGACGAGGAGACAAAGCGGGAGATCGCGTCGTTTGAGAAAGTTGCTGCGCTTATTGCCACGGCGGGAGTCCTGCACAAAACCCCACCAGCGCTTGTGAAAGAGAGGCTCATGAAGCGTGTCCACGAGTCTCTTGCGCCTGAAATGACGAAGGAAGGACCAGGAGTGCCCGGTGCTCAAAAGAAGGGCTTCAGCTTTGTGTATGCTCATGAAGGTGAGTGGATGAAACACCCCGTCGAGGGAATCATGGTGAAGCAACTTTCGCTCGACGACAAGAAGGGGTACGCGACATTGCTCATGAGAGTAGCCGCCGGGACGAAGTATCCCGAGCACAACCACACTGGGCCCGAAGAGTGCTACGTGCTTGCCGGCAGCATTCGGGTTGGCGAACACGTACTACGAGCCGGCGATTTCCATCACGCGGAGCCGGGAACCCATCACGGCGAAATCATGAGTGATGATGGTGCGCTTCTGCTTCTTGTTGTTGCGGCAGAGGACTATTTGAGCTAACTGCCATCCTCTCGGTAACCGTTCAATGTGCCCAGGCCGTCGCGTTCAGGCGGCCTCTTCTTTTTGGCTATCTTCATACTGAACAAAGCACTCTCAGATTTCATCAGAAAGAAGATGGAACAAGGAAAGAAACCCAACAGGTTGATCAGTGAAAAGAGCCCTTACCTTCTGCAGCATGCATTCAATCCTGTGGATTGGTATCCTTGGGGAGATGAGGCGTTCGCCAAAGCCCGCGGAGAACAGATGCCGATCTTTCTATCGGTCGGTTATTCAACGTGCCACTGGTGCCACGTGATGGAGCGTGAGTCGTTTGAGAACGACTCCATTGCTCAGATCATGAACAAGTACTTTGTGTGCATCAAGGTGGACCGTGAGGAGCGGCCGGATGTGGACAAGGTGTACATGACCGCGCTGCAAGGCATGGGACAGAACGGCGGCTGGCCGATGTCCATGTTCCTGACGCCCGACCTCAAGCCGTTCTATGGCGGGACGTATTTCCCACCTCAGTCGATGCACGGAAGGATGGGATTCCCCGACCTGCTCACCCGAATCCATGAAGTATGGGAAACTCAGCGCGAGAAGATCCTCCAATCTGCCGACGGGATAACCGAAGCAATGAGGGATATCCCGACCTCTCTTCCAGGATCTGGCGTGCTCGATAGTTCACTTCTCGATACCTGCTACAATCAGTTTGTGCACGTGTATGACCATCAGTTTGGTGGATTCGGAAACGGACCGAAATTCCCGCGTCCGGCTGTGTATAACTTCCTGTTGCGCTACTATGTCCGCTCCGGGAACGCTCGCGCGCTTGAGATGGTAGGGCAAACCCTCCGCAAGATGTCCATGGGGGGAGTCTACGACCATATAGGCGGTGGGTTCCATCGCTATTCGGTTGACGGGGAGTGGCGTGTGCCGCATTTCGAGAAGATGCTGTACGATCAGGCACAGATTGTCTCGTCATACATCGATCTCTTTCAAATCACCAAAGATCCGCTATTCGCTTCGGTTGCGAGGGAAGTGCTTGAGTACGTCATGAGAGACATGACTCACCCGCAGGGAGGATTCTACTCGGCGGAAGATGCTGACAGTCCAAAACCGGAAGCACCGGAGGAAGAAGGTGAGGGAGCGTTTTTCCTGTGGACGAGGAAGGAAGTGATCTCGGTCCTCGGGCAGGAAGATGCTGAGGTCTTATGCTTCTACTACGGAGTGGAAGAAGCCGGCAATGCGCCGTCCGATCCACAGCATGAATTCACAAGAAAGAACATTCTCTACATCGCCCGCTCTCTTGAACAGACGGCGAGATCCTTCAACAGGCCGGAGAAGGAAATAGCTGAGGTACTCTCACGTTCCAAGCAGAGGTTGTTCGCCGCTCGCTCCAACCGCCCTCGCCCTCATCTCGATGACAAGATACTGACATCGTGGAACGGGCTGATGATCAGCGCGTTCTCGCGGGCTCATCAAGTGCTTGGAGATCCGAACTACCTGGAAGCTGCTGAACGGGCGGCGGGCTTCATACTGGCGAACATGCATGACGGGAGGAACAACCAGCTCATCCGACGATATCGCGATGGTGAAGCGCGACATGAGGCACATCTGGATGACTATGCGTTCATCGTCCAAGGTTTGCTTGACCTCTATGAGGCATCGTTTGATGTCAAATGGTTGACACATGCGCTTGAGATTACCAGAACGCAGATCGCTCTGTTCTGGGATTCACAAGGGGGAGGGTTCTTCGATACAGCCGGGAAGGATCCTTCGGTCCTGGTTCGCATGAAAGAGCAATACGACGGTGCAGAGCCAACCGGGAACGCCATCGCAGTGGTGAATCTGGTTCGTCTTTCCCAAATTACGAACAGTCACGAACTAAGGGAAAAAGCCAATCAGACGATACGGGCGTTTGGTGATGTTCTACAGAAGCAGCCGGTCGTGATGCCTCAAATGGTGGCGGCATATGAATTCTCAACTTCTCATCCCAAACAGATTGTCATTGTGGGGGAAAGGGGAGATGTCACTACCGAAGCGATTCTCAAGGAAGTTCACTCACGCTTCATCCCGAACAAGGTTCTCCTGCTCCTCGACGGTGACGAGGTCCAGCAACAACTGGCAGAGCTGAATGGGTTCTATAGCTCTCTGTCTGCCGCCGGTGGCAAGTCGACAGCCTACATTTGCGAGAACTACCTCTGCCGGCTTCCGACATCAGATCCGATAGTTGTTGCAGAGTTGCTCGATAAGAGGGAGTGAGTCTGTCTGATGTCAATGACAGATTACTATGTCTTCCTCCAGTGTCCTTCCACGTACATCCAGCCGAAAGGCGTGTGCTTCCAGTGGCCATCAACCCATACATAGTCTGGACGTGCATGTCGAGGATGCCAATACCAGTGGCCTGCAACCCACACGGCATTTGGCCTCGTTCGCACCACAACTACTTCCCGGCGGGGCGGCGGTGGACCGATTCTTATTCCCACTCTTACTCCGGCGGTAGTGGTGTCAGCAGACCAGATATTCGTTTCATAAGTGCCTCCTCGTTTGTATATTCTCGCCGGGGAATTGGCTCGCTCTCTTACCTTTCAGTATGCCAAGAAACCAGATTCATTTGAGGACAGGAATGGCTTGCTGCACACTTGAAGGCACCGACAGAATGTTCTCCAGGCAGGCAAGGCGGTATGCGAGGAAGTTCAGAAGGAAAGGCTTGGACAATTCTCAGCGTCTCATTTTCAACGGTCTGAAGGAGACTGGCATCATCGGGAAGTCAGTGCTTGAGATAGGGTGTGGAGTTGGAGGGCTGCATTTGACACTGTTGAAAGAGGGAGCAGCTTCGGCGCTTGGTGTGGAGGTTTCGAGTGGGATGCTAGCCCAAGCGAGAACGCTGGCGCAAGGAATGGGATTGGCAGACCGTGTGGACTACCAACAAGGTGACTTCATCACCGTGAGCGGCAAGGTCCCGACTGCTGACATTGTTGTGATGGACAAGGTGCTGTGCTGTTACGCTGATCCAGGCTTGCTCATTGCCCAGTCGGCGGCGAAAGTCATCACCACATTTGCAGTCTCCTATCCGCGCAAAAGCGTGTTGTCGAAACTCGTATTCAAGCCTATGGAGAAGGTTGGTTCGCTGATGCGTTGGTCATTCCACCCTTTCTATCATGAGCCAGACAACCTGGATGAGATGATTCGGCAACACGGGTTCAGAGAAACCTATTCCGGTGTTACACCGATATGGCAGGTGAGAGTATACGTAAGGTAGGGGGGAGGGGACTATTGAACGGGTCTGTGAAGTGTCCAGCCCGGTTGCCGGAGCTTCAGTGCAGTGAGGGAACCGTTTGACTGAAGTTCATTGGCGAGCTGCCCGGCGAACTTCCGCGCCTGCTCTTGTTCGAGAAACCAATCGCAACTGATCTGTCTCTTGAATCCAAGTAACTTTTTGTACACGCGGACTTGCCAGGGAGTACCCACCTCAGGTACCTGGATCAGCTCAACAGTGATTCCGTTTCCGACGCTTAGCTTCATACTACATGATTGTAGCAAGAAGAACTGAGATATTCAACATGCAGCCAAGACTCAGGATAAGCTCACTCGTGTCAATTCCTTATTCGGAGCTTCAATTCCGATTTACCCGCAGCAGTGGACCCGGGGGCCAGAATGTCAACAAAGTTGCCACGCGAGTTGAACTAGTCTTCGACGTGCTTCATTCACCAACCCTCAGTGAAGCTCAGAAACAGCTTCTCAAGAGCCGGTTGAAATCTCGCGTGACTGCGGATGGATGTCTTCAACTCTCGGTTCAGGAATCCCGCAGCCAGTGGCGCAATCGGGAACTGGTGGTGAAAAGGTTCACGGAACTTGTCAGCCGGGCGCTTCGAGAAGAGCCCAGGAGAATTGCCACGAAGCCTTCGACCTCCGGCAAAGAGAAGAGGCTGGGACGGAAAAAGCACCGCGCCCGCAAGAAAGAAATCCGCCGTAGAGTTGACCTCGATTAGCCACTGGATTTGTTTGGCTGGCGTTCTTCCGACAATCGGACTCAGTGCCGAGTTCCTGCCGCGAAAAAAGCCCTGCCATCTTGTTGCAACCCGTTTGAATTTGTCTTATATTTCCCAAGCCTTTCCTGCAGCCTAACACGGCTCTCAGTCGTTCCTCAGTGGATTTCCAGAATCGGGAGAATTACAGCAACCGACGCACTGTGACAGTCTAACCGGAAGGCTCCGTGCCTCCACCGAGTACGGTGCGGACAGTTCTCATCATCATCAAGGGTAAAACCATCCATGAAACTCGACAGCCTGTTGCACGCCTTGCTTCCCAAGGACGACAAGTTCTTCAACTACTTTGAGAAGGACATTGGGAACCTCCTGAACGCTGCAAAGGTGTTCAAAGATCTCATGACCAACGCCATCTCCAAGGAAGAGCGGGCGCAAAAAATCAAACGCATCGAAGAGCTGGAACACCACGGCGACGAGGCAACTCACCAGATTTTTTCCGAGCTAGGCTCAACCTTTATCACCCCGTTTGATCGGGAGGACATCCACTCTCTCGCCTCGAAGCTGGATGATATCCTCGACTATATCCAAGGTGCTGCTACCCGACTTGTGCTTTATCGTGTTGATGTAATCTCTCAAGAACAAGAGAAGCTGGCAGGCATGATCCATGATGCCGTGAGTGAGCTGAGTAAGGCAATTCCCCTTCTTCGTGACTTGAAGAACGCTGATAGCATACGACAAAGCCTTGTCAAGATAAACAGCATTGAAAACGAGGCTGATGACTTGTTTGAACGAGCTATTGCAGACCTCTTTGAAAAGTGCAAGGACCCGATCCTACTCATCAAGACGAAGGAACTCCTCGTTAGCCTCGAGACCGCGACGGACCAATGTGAGGATGCAGCCAACGTGATTGAGTCCATCATGGTCAAGAACGCATAGCACATGCTCACACTTGTCATCATCATTATTGGTCTG
>CAYHRX010000159.1:5214-7538 GCA_964359075.1 uncultured Chitinophagales bacterium | reverse complement strand
GTGAGCGTAACGCTGGATGTTCCGGAGTTCAACGGCGAGCTGCGGCTCATGGCGCTTGCGTACAAAGGCGACAGGTTCGGTTCGGCGGAACAAGGGATGAAAGTCGCAGACCCAGTGGTGCTGACTCCTGCACTGCCCCGCTTCCTCAGTCCTAACGACACGCTTTCAATGGCGCTGACAGCATTCAACACAACAGAGAAGTCTGTCTCGCTGACGTTCGACGTCGAAACGTCCGGTGGAATTGTGCCTCTGGTGAAGTCCGCCAGCCTTGAGGTTGGTCCGAACCAGGAACGATTTGTCAATGTGATGTTCCGGTCAACGAATGAGATCGGGAAAGCAGTTGTCAAGGTGAAGACGGTGGCGTTCGGCGAGAAGCTTGAATCAACGACGGAGCTTCCGGTTCGTCCCATTTCTCCCTTCGTCGCAGAGGGCATTGCGGGCTTCGTTGACGGCGGCAGTTCGGCGTCACACGACATCGGTGATATTTATCTGCCTTACGGGCGGAGATCGCATATCACGCTCAGTCCTTATCCCGTTGCCAACTTTGCCAAGGAGCTGAAATACCTTATCGGCTATCCTCACGGCTGCCTTGAGCAGACTGTGTCGAAGGCATTCCCCCAAATCTATCTGCGTGACATTGCGGCGATGCTCGATCCTTCCATCCTCAACACCGGCAGTCCGACCTATTTTGTGAATGAAGCCATCACCAGGATCACCTCCATGCAACAGCACGATGGCTCGTTCTCCTATTGGCCGGGCTGGCATGAGGTGAACAACTGGACGACCGTGTATGCAACTCACTTCCTGCTTGAAGCGAAGAAGGCCGGATACTCTGTCCCTGAGGCAACACTTAAGGCGGCTGTCCCCGCCGTCGGACAGATCGGTAGAAGCAAACTGACGACCGACTACTATTACTACCAGGGACAGAAGACCGTGGTTCGTCGGATTGCCGATAAGAGTGCAGTGTATGCTTTGTACGTGGTTGCACTTGCCGGGTCACCGGACAAGGCGATCATGAACTTCTACCGGAGCGAGAAGAGTCTGCTAACAACTGACACGCAATTCCTTCTTGCCGGTGCCTTTGCGCTCAGTGGTGAACGCAGAACATTCATTGAACTGCTGCCACCCGAGTTCAAGACTGAAGAAGCGGTGCGTACATCGGGCTACTGCTTCGACTCTCCGATCAGAGCCAACGCTCTTATCCTCAACATCCTCCTTGATACTGATCTGAACAACAAAGACATCCCAAGATACATGGATTACCTCTCAAAGACGTACCGCCGCTATTACTGGTACAGCACGCAGGACAATGCATTCACACTGCTGGCATTCGGGAAGGCGGCAAGGATGGCATCGTCGACGAAGGTCGAGGGAACTATCAAGGTCGGCGGCAGGGATTACTCGTACGAGGGCGGCAACCAGAAGCTCGACATCGAGCCGTATGGGAAGAAGGTCTCGCTTGCGATGCAAGGAAGCGGCAGAGTCTACTACTCGCTCGTTACCGAGGGGATCCGTTCTGACGGCAAAGTACAAATGGAGGACAAAGGCTTGCAGGTGCGGCGAGAGTTCTTCGACAGAAACGGTGCGCCGGTGAACCTCGGTGGCATCAAGCAGAACGATCTCATTATCATCAAGCTGACACTCCTCTCCAGTGTTGACCAGCTGGAGAACGTCGCTATCTCCGATCTCCTCCCTGCCGGCTTCGAGATTGAGAACCCCAGGATCACCGAGACGGCGGACTATGCGTTCATCAGGAATGCAACATCGCCACAGTACATGGACATCCGGGATGACCGGATCAACATCTACACAAGCGTCAGGGGAAACAGGCAGCAGTTTTTCTATTACATGGTGCGTGCAGTTACCCCGGGAGTGTTCCAATACGCTCCCGTTGTTGCTGAAGCGATGTACAATGCCGAGTACTACTCTGCCAGCGGACAGACGAAGGTAAGGGTGGTGAGGTGAAGCTGAGGCTTTATCCACGAAGTAACACGAACAAACACGAATATGAACAAAGAAACTGAGATTGTAGGGTACCGTTATTCAATCTTCTTCTCTCTGTGTTACTCAGTTCCTCTGTGTTAAATCTTTTGAAATCACGATTACTTGCAGTGGATGAGAAAAATCCCTATATTGACGCACGTTAAATTTCATTGCAGAGAAGTACGATGGCAAAAGTGTGTGATATTTGCGGGAAGAGGCCGGTCAGCGGTAACAACATCAGCCACGCGCACAACAAAACGCGTCGGCGATGGCTCCCCAACCTTCAGGAAGTTCGCGCAAACGTGAATGGCCATACCAAACGCCTCACCGTCTGCACCTCA